>DATBYN010000147.1:0-3808 GCA_036513695.1 Bradyrhizobium sp.
CCACAAAGACGCGCAATTCGTGGTCGACGTCAAATCGACCGGGTTGTTTGTCACCGACCCGGTGCTGCAAAAGCAGGGCGCCAAGACCACCTATTGGAAGACCGGCCATTCCTACATGAAGCGCCGCACCAACGAATTGGGCGCGCTGGCGGGCTTCGAGAAGTCCGGCCATTTCTTCTTCAACAAGCCGTTCGGCCGCGGCTATGACGACGGCCTGATCTCGGCGATCGCGGTGTGCGAGATGCTCGATCGCGCGCCCGGCAAGTCAATGGCAGATTTGAAAGACGCGCTGCCGAAAACCTGGTCGTCGCCGACCATGTCGCCGCATTGCGCCGACGAGACCAAATACGGCGTGGTCGACGCCGTGGTGAAGCATTTCGAAGCGCTGCAAAAAAAAGAAGCGAAGGTGGCGGGGCAGAAGATCCGCGATCTCGTCACGGTCAACGGCGTGCGCGTCACGGTCGAGGATGGCAGCTGGGGCCTGGTGCGGGCGTCATCCAACAAGCCGGAGCTGGTGGTCGTGGTCGAGAGCCCGGCTTCCGAGCAGCGCATGCACGACATGTTCGAGGCGATGGATTCAGTGCTGCGCACGCATCCGGAGGTCGGCGAATATAATCAGAAAATTTGAGCTTCGGAGACGGAGCGCGCCGCGCCGACCGCTGTCATACCCCGCGAAAGCGGGGTACCCAGTACGCCGCGGCTTCTCGGCTAAATCGCCGGCGCCTCTGGAATACTGGATCGCCCGCCGCAGCCTGTCATCCGGCCGGCCGGAGGCCGGACCGGTTGGCGGGCGATGACACCGGTAATGGAGCTAACGTAACTAAGCCACCGCCGGCACCGGCAACGCGGTGACCGACTTGATCTTCTCCATCGCGAAGCGCGAGGTGACGTTTTTCAGCGGCACCGCGCCGATCAGTTTCTTGTAAAACACGTCGTAGCTCTGCATGTCCGCGACCACGACGCGCAGCATGTAATCGACGTCGCCGGCCATCCGGTAAAACTCCATAACTTCCGGCATCGCACTGACGGCGTCGGCGAATTTCTTCAGCCAGGCCTCCGAATGATCGGAGCTCTCGACAGAAACAAAGACGGTGATGCCGAGGCCGATCTTGTTCTGGTCGACGAGCGCGACACGGCGCAGGATCACGCCGTCAGCTTCGAGCCGCTGGATGCGCTTCCAGCATGGCGTCGATGACAGACCCACTCGGTCGCCGATCTCGGCAACCGAAAGGGAAGCGTCTTCCTGAAGCACGGTGAGGATCTTGCGGTCGATGGCGTCGAGGCGGCGATTATGCTCGTGAATCTGAACGGCGAGGTCGGACATGGGAATAATTGTTCCAATTATGGGGTCGAATACCCTCATATATAGAAAATTCTTCTAAGACAAGCCCATTATCGGTGCAATGGCGGCGGGCTGGCCGGCTGGTTCTGGCTCAAAAGTTCTGAGACTTCAGCACGTTGCGGGGCAGCAAAAGCGCCGCCGAAGCGGGTGCATTTCAGAGCGGCGGCGGCTGAAGCAAACCGCAATGCGCTCGGGATGTCCTGATTCTCGGTGATGGCGAGCGCGAACGCGCCGTGGAACACGTCGCCGGCGCCCAGCGTATCGACCGTATGAACCGGAAAGGCCGGGGTCTGCTGCAGGTTCTGATGTTCGTCGAGCCAGATCGTGCCTTGCGCGCCCCTTGTGCCCGCCAGGAATGACGGGGTCAGTTTTGCGATCTTTTTCAGCGCCTCGCCATCGTCGGCGACGCCGGCGGTCTCCTGCAGCGGTTCGGCGGAGAACACCAGATGCGACGATGCGGTCAAGAGCCCCTCGCGCAGCGACATCGCACGATCGACATCGACGATGACGGGAATGCCGCGCCGGCGGGCTTCGACGCAAAGATTAGTGCAGAATGGCGCGCAGCGGCTCTCAGTCAGGATGGCGTGACAATCTTCGAGCAGTTCGTCAGCATCGGGCAACTGGACTTTCCACAATTCCGGATCGCGGAACGTCACAATCGTGCGCTCGCCGCTCGGGTCGATCATGATGTTGGAAATTGGCGTCACCAGGCCCGGCATGTGCACGATGTGCTTGGTGTCGATGCCCTCATGCGCCATCTTATCGAAAATGTAACGGCTCGAGGTCTCCTTGGCATCGCCCATCGGGCCGCCGATCGAGGCCCGGCCGCCGAGCCGCACGATTCCGATCGCGCCATTAAGCGCGTTGCCGCCGCAGATCTCATCGAAATAGGTGGCGTGCTCCTTGGAGCCGCGTGCGGGCAGGCCGGGGACGCGAAAGGTCAGGTCGCGCACCGGCATGCCGATGCACAGGATGCGCGGCGGAATTTTGGGCGCAGCAGCGTGAAAGTTCATGGGCTCGCTCATCATGTCCGTCCTGCCCCCTGACGGAACCTGAGATGCGCTGTTAATCGATGAGCCATGGTGAGGTTCCAGCTATGCGCGCGTGCCGAAGTCGATCTGCAGCCAGCGGCCGACTAAATGATGGGCAATGGCAAACGGGTGAGGCCCGGCGAGGCCGTCCGGATGTTCCCGCTTCAGCATCAACGTGGCCTCCGCCCGGTCGAACCAGCGCGCGTCTTCAAGCTCGGCGCGGTCGACCACGATGTCCTCATTGGTGGCGCGCGCGGCGCATCCGATCATCAGAGAGGACGGATAGGGCCAGGGCTGCGTCATGTAATAATTTACGTCGGTGCAGCGGATTCCGGATTCCTCAAAAATCTCGCGCCGGACCGCGTCCTCAATGGTTTCGGCGGCTTCGACAAAGCCCGCAAGACACGACCACATGCCGGCGGGAAACTGCTTCTGCCGCCGCAGCAGGCATTTGTCGCCCGAGGTCACCAGCATGATCACGACGGGGTCGGTGCGCGGAAAATGCTCGGCCTTGCAGCTCGGGCAGTCGCGCTTCCAGCCGCCTTCCTTCATCGCGGTGCGGGTCCCGCAATTGGCGCAATAGCCGTGGCGCTGATGCCAGGTGACCATCGATTTCGCCATCGCGATCGCCGAGAGCTGGTCGGGCGGCACCACGCCCTGCATCGCCATGCCGCGCAATTCGGTGACGGCGACATCGTCGCGGGCGATTAGTTTCTCCGCGGCAGCGGCCGAGATGCCCATGCCGAACACGGGAGCGCCGTCGCGCAGGCCCAAAAAGATCGTGCCGGGATTGGCGCCGAATTTCAGCGCCTCGTCGACGGTGAGCAGCGCACGCGGAGCGCCCGCCTCCTGTTTCACTACCAGCGAGTCGCGGTACACCACATAGGCGCGGGCCTCGCGGTGCCCTTCCAGCGCCATGAGCTTTGCATCGTCGCTACGCAGATGCGCCGCGCGGTCGAGAATATTGCTGACGAAGGCCGGTCGCCCCAATGGAAACGAATCAAATGCTGTCATGAGTTCAACCAAGCCAGATTTTGCGGCGAAGCGCGCTGATGAAATTTTGCACTTCCTCGGCATCATGTGCGAGCGGCGGCATCACCCCCCAGACCGGACGCGGCCAGGCGGCATCGCTGGAGCGGCGGGCAATGACATGGACGTGAAGTTGTGGCACCAGATTGCCGAGCGCTGCGATATTGAGCTTGTCGCATCTGGTGACTTCCTTGAGCGCGCGCGCGGCCCGGTTGATCTCGGTCATCAACTGCGCCTGCTCGACCTCGTCGAGGTCGATGATTTCCACGATGTCAGGCCGGCGCGGCACCAGCAATAGCCACGGGTAATGCGCGTCCTTGATGACCAGCACCCGGCACAGCGGCAGGTCGCCGATGTCGATGGTATCTTCCTTGAGCCGTGAGTGCAGCGACCAGGCGGGGGCGTC
>DATBYN010000148.1:0-3717 GCA_036513695.1 Bradyrhizobium sp.
GCCGTTGCCGGTGATGTTGGTGAGCGCGCGCACCTCGCTCATGAATTTGTCCACCGAGAACACGATCGCCATGCCCGGCACCAGCGCCGGATTGACCACCGACAGCGTCGCCGCCAGCGTGATGAAGCCGGCGCCGGTGACGCCACTGGCGCCCTTCGAGGTCAGCATCGCGACCACCAGGATGGTGATCTGCTGGCTGAACGACAGGTCGACGCCGAGCGCCTCCGCGATGAACAGCGTCGCCAGCGTCATATAGATGTTGGTACCGTCGAGATTGAACGAGTAGCCGGTCGGCACCACGAGCCCAACCACCGGTTTGGAGCAGCCGAGCCGTTCGAGCTTCGCCATCAATTGCGGCAGCGCGCTCTCGGACGAGCTGGTGCCGAGCACGATCAAAAGCTCTTCCTTGATATAGACGATGAACTTGAAGATGTTGAAGCCGACCACGCGTGCAATCAGGCCGAGCACGACGACCACGAACAGCGCCGCGGTCGCATAGAACAGCACGATCAGCCCGAACAAATTGAGCAGCGCGGCGGTTCCGAATTTTCCGACGGTGTAGGCCATCGCGCCGAAGGCGCCGACGGGAGCGGCCTTCATGACGATGGCAATCACGCCGAAGATCGCATGCGAGGTGTCGTCGATGATGTCGCGCAGCCGGTGGCCGCGTTCGCCGAGCGCCATCAGCGCAAAGCCGAACAGGATGGCAAACAGCAGCACCTGCAGGATGTCGCCGCGCGCCAGCGCGCCGACCACGCTGTCCGGGATGATGTTGAGAACGAAATCGACCGATTTTTGCGCTGCCGCCTGTTCGGCATAATGCTGTACGGCGGCGGCATCGGGCTTCGCGGCGAGCCCGTGACCGACGTGAAACAGATTGCCCATCACAAGGCCGATGATCAGCGCAAACGACGACACGACCTCGAAATAAACCAGCGCCTTGACGCCAACGCGGCCGACTTTTCGGGCATCGTCAATGTGGGAGATGCCCGACACCACCGTGCAGAAGATGATCGGCGCGATCACCATCTTTATCAGCTTGATAAAGCCGTCGCCGAGCGCCTTGATCCAGTCATTGGTCGCGAGATTGGGCCACAGCGCGCCGATCAGGACGCCGAGCAGGATCGCGATCAGCACCTGTAGATAAAGTATCTTGTACCAGGGTTTTGCCGCGCGAACGGGTGCTTCGGTCGCGATCGTTGCAGCCATCTCGTTTACTCCCATCAATTCGCTGATCTGTACGCCGCCCTAGCTCAAGGGCGCCAGCCTCTCCGAGAGCCAAATTCGATTAGCTTAGGGGAGTCAATGGCATTGCTTGGGGCCACCAGCGAATTTATGCCGGCGATTGCGAAATGCTATGCCAGCCAGCGCGCGATGCGCGCCACCGCTTCGCGCATCTCATCGGCTGAGCGCGCGTAGGAAAAGCGGATGAACTGATGGCCATGAACGGGATCGAAATCGATGCCGGGGGTGGCTGCGACGTGCGCCTGCTCCAGCATCTTCTTTGCGAATTCAAAACTGTCCGAGGTGAATGCCGAGACGTCGGCATAAAGATAAAACGCGCCGTCGGCGGGCAGGAATTTGGTCAGGCCGGCCTGCGGCAGGCCCTCGATCAGGATACGGCGGTTCTCCTGGTAGCCGTGTTTTATCGCTTCCATCTCCGCCCGGCCTTCGAATGCCGCCTCGGCGGCGATCTGCGACAATGTCGGCACGGAGATCGCGAGATTCTGCTGCAGCCGCTCGATCGGCCGCACCAGCGTTTCCGGCACCACCATCCAGCCGACCCGCCAGCCGGTCATGCAGAAATATTTCGAGAACGAATTGATGACCAGCGCGTGCGGCGAGAGTTCCGCCGCCGTCACCGCGGGGAATGCGTAGTCGAGGCCATGATAGATCTCGTCGGAAATGAAACGGATGCCCGCCCCTTCCGCAGCCGTGATCAGGCTGGTGAGCGCCTCCCTGGACATCATGGTGCCCGTCGGATTGGCCGGACTTCCGACCAGCACGCCTTTCAAGGGTGCCTTGCGATGCGCCGCCAGCAAGGCTTCCCCGGTCAGCGCATGGCGGGTTTCGCTCGATGTCTCGATCAGCACCGGCTCGCAGCCGAGCGCCGTCAGGATATGACGATATGGCGGATAACCGGGCACGGTGACCGCAACCCGGTCGCCGGGCTCGAACATGGCGAGAAAGCCCAGGATGAACGCGCCCGATGACCCCGTGGTGACCACGATCCGCTCCGAATCCACCACGCAGCCATAAGTCTCGCGGTAGTGCCTCGCGATCCGCTCGCGCAGCGAGGGAATGCCGAGCGCCGAGGTATAATCGATCCGCCCCGCATCGAGCGCCGCATGGGCGGCCGAAAGCGCCGTCTTCGGCGCCGGCGCGGCGGGTTGTCCGACTTCCATGTGAATGACATGGCCGCCGGCCGCCTCGATGCGCGCCGCCGCCGCCATCACGTCCATCACCATGAACGGCGGAACATCGCTTCGTCCCGATGCCGTCGCCAGGTGTTTTGCGCGCTCCCTCAGTGTCGCTTCCAGCATCGATATCTGCTATTTGACCCGGCGCCCCAGACTAGCCGTATTCCACGGTTTGGTAGGGCATATCCGGTATCCGGCCCGCCGCCAATCCTTTAAAAACTGTCATGTTGCTCCGCACCGCGCACCGCCAGAAAACATCCGGCCTGATCGCCGTCACCGCCGCGGCCGCGCTCGCCCTGGCGCCGATCCCGGTTGCCCGCGCGGAACAGCAAAAGGGCCCGCCGATCCTCCGCGATACCGAGGCCGAGCAACTGCTGCGCGAATACACCAGGCCGATTTTGCGCGCGGCGGGCCTCGAAAAGCAGAACATCCAGATTGTCATCATCAATGACAGCGCCTTTAACGCCTTTGTCGCGGATGGCCGCCGCATCTTCGTAAATTACGGCGCCATCATGCAGTCGGAGACCCCGAACCAGATCATTGGGGTGCTGGCGCATGAAACCGGCCATTTGGCCGGCGGCCATCTCGCCAAGATGCGCGAGCAGCTGGCGCAGGCGCAGACGCAGATGATCATCGCCATGCTGCTCGGCGCCGGCGCGATGGTCGCGGGTGCAAGAGGCGGCGGCAATTCCGGCCTCGCCAATGCCGGAGCGGCCGCGGTCGCAGGACCCCAGGAAATGATCCGCCGCACCCTGATCTCCTACGTGCGCCAGCAGGAGGAAAACGCCGACCGCGCCGGGGTGAAGTTTTTGACCGCGACCGGCCAATCCCCCAAGGGCATGTACGAGACCTTCAGGCGCTTCACCAATGAAAGCCTGTTTGCTGCGCGCGGCGCGGACCCTTATTTGCAATCGCATCCGATGCCTGCCGAGCGCGTCGCAGCCCTCGAGGGACTGGCACGTTCCAGTCCTTATTGGGACAAGAAGGACGATCCGGCGCTGCAATTGCGCCACGACATGATGCGCGCCAAGATTTCGGCCTTCATGGAACGGCAAGACACCGTCTATCGGCGCTATCCGCTGTCGAATGACAGCCTGCCCGCGCGCTATGCGCATGCCATTTCGACCTATCTGCACGGCGACCTGCGCACCGCGCTCGGCATGATCGACGCCCTGATCCAGGTGCAGCCCAACAACGCCTATTTTTATGAATTGCGCGGCCAGGCGCTATTGGAAGGCGGCAAGCCGGCGGAGGCGATCGCGCCCTTGCGCAAGGCGGTGCAGCTCTCGAATAACGC
>DATBYN010000149.1:0-9089 GCA_036513695.1 Bradyrhizobium sp.
GTTTCAGAATGTCGCGTCGAAAATAAATTCTCGGCTGCCAACTTTCTCAAGGCCGGATTTGAGCTATGCGAGCCGGAGCAGCCCTGGGAGAAGAATTCGGTGTATTGGGTGAAGAGGCTTTGAAGAAACTTTGGTCGGTCAGGAATTAGCCCTGTGGATAACTTTTCAAACGGACCCCACTACCGCGCATTCTAGCCGGCGGAGACTGACTGGTTCCCGGCCGGGCAGCTCCATAGGGAACCGTCTCAAAGCAAGGTTTAATCTCCCGTTTTTACTGTGCTTTTACCCAAGATTTGAACCGAACCTTGATTCGTGCCGTCCTATGGTATGAGCACAAGCGGGATGGCACTTTCCGGTTGTGCACTGCCCAATTATGGTGCGCCGCACAAGGAACAGGCGGTCAATTCACAACTTTTACTCTTCCCGTCACGGAGGCGTGACGTATATCCTTAACAAGGGACCGAAGAGTCCCGGACACTGGAACAGGGCCCCTCAAGGGGACGGCGTTACCCGAGGACAAACATGAAGCGTGGAATTGCCATTCTGCTTTCGCTTTGCCTGCTTGTGACGGTTGGATACTTCACCGCGAGCAAATGGGCGATCCGGCACGAGACCATCACCTTCCATGACGCGACCCGCGGCAACCGCCCGGTCGCCGTCGACGTCGCTGTCCGGTGGGATAAGGAAATCCAGGCCAATGCCGGCATGAACACGCTGCCGGTCGCGATCCTCAATCACGGCAACACCGTCAAATTCACCGAATATTCGTTCCTCGCAAACGCCTTCGCCGCCCGCGGCTATCTGGTCGTGAGCATCCAGCATGATCTGCCGACCGATCCGCCGATGGTGACCAAGGTCGGTGAGCTCTATGTCGGCCGTCTGCCGCAGTATCAGCGCGACATTGCCAACATCAAGTTTGCGATCGAGGAAATGCAGAAGGTCCAGGCGAACGCGGACTACGACCACCTGACCATGGTGGGACACTCGATGGGCGCCGACGTCTCGCTGTACTTCGCCAAGCTTTATCCAGACCACATCAAGAAGGTCGTGACGCTCGACAATCTGCGCGTGCCGTTTATGACCGACGGCCGGTTCAAGATCCTTTCGTTCCGCTCCAAGGATCCGGTGTTCAAGACTGACCCCGGGGTCATTCCATCGGACGATGTCTGCGAGAAGGCCGGCATTACCGTGGTCCGCACCGGCTTCCAGCATAACGACATGCGAGATACCGGCCCTGACGAGGCGAAGGCATCGATCCAGGGTATGCTCGACAAATTCCTCGATGATGACAGCCCGCTCAAGCCGGTCGAGACAACCACGCCCGTGATGACCGATGCCGGCCCGGTTGCGCCTTATGCTCCGGTTACCGCGGCGCGGAACTGACCATCGGCCCCGTTCTCCGCTGACCAAGGCTTCGACCGTTCTCCGCTGGCGCCGCGCCCGCGCCTGTCGCGTGCATTGACCGTACCCCAATCACCGCCCACATAGAGCTTGCGGCAATTTTGTCTGCGAGCGCTGATGCCCGGCGAACCGACCAAGCCAAAATCTCGGGGCGAAGTTTCGCCAGCGCAAAAGGCCGCGTCCGGCAAAACCGGTTCGCTGCCCGAGACAAAATCGTCGGCTTCGGAAGACATCGCCGCCTTCGTCGCCAAGGCCCGCGCGATGTCACCGCATGCTCCCGGCGCCAGGGGCCGGCTGGTGTTCGCGCTCGATGCCACCATGAGCCGGCAGCCGACCTGGGATATGGCCTGTGCGCTGCAGGCCGACATGTTTCGCGAGGCGGCGTCACTGGGCAGTCTCGATATCCGCCTCGTCTATTATCGCGGCCTCAGCGAGTGCCGCGCCTCGGGGTGGATCTCCGACAGCGCGCAACTGGCAAAGCTGATGAGCAAGATCGATTGCCGCGGCGGCAACACCCAGATCGGCAAGGTCTTGTCGGAAGCCCGCCGCGAGGCTGTCGCCTCCGCGGTGCGCGCCGTGGTGTTCGTCGGCGACGCCATGGAGGAGAAGGTCGACGAGCTCTGCGTCAAGGCCGGCGAACTCGGGCTGCTCAAAGTACCGGTGTTCATGTTTCAGGAAGGCCATGACGATACCGCTGAGCAGGCGTTCCGCGAGATCGCGCGCCTGACTGGCGGCGCGTGGTGCAGGTTCGATCCGGGCGCAGCGGCCCAATTGCGCGAGCTGTTGCGCGCCGCCGCCGCCTATGCCGCCGGCGGCCGTGAGGCGTTGCTGCGGTTGTCGAAATCCGGCTCTGGCGCGGCCAAGCTGCTTGGCCAGATGAAGTGATTGCGAAAAACGCCAAGCCGCCGGGGATCACCCCGTCGTTGCCGCTTTCGCCACAGCGTTGAGGGCCGCCGTCATGACGCTGACCGGCGTTTCCGTGCCGCTGAGCCCGTGCCGTTTCACGAGCCAAGCCGGATCATTATACGACAGCCACGTCTTGCCGGATTCATCCTGCCAGACCAGCACTTTCAGCGGCAGGTCAATTCCGATGGTCTGCGCCGCATGCATCAAAGGCGTACCGGCCTTGGCGTTGCCAAAAACCAAAACCTCGGTCGGCTGCAGCGACAGTCCAACCGCCGCCGCACCAGCGGCATGATCGATCCGGGCAAACACCATCATGCCCTTGGCCTTCACCTCGGCCTCAAGCCTGTCCATGGTATCTTTCGGCCCGTAGCTGCTTGGGATGGTTGTCAGTCCGTCTGCCGCCATCGCGCACTCCATGACTGTCCGCTGCGATCAGATCGAAGATTAATGAACCCCTGTTGACAACGCCATGCGGGTTTTTGCTTCGGGCGCCTTTTCGGCGGCGGGGAGCGGCATGCTTTTTACCGCCGATCCCACTATATAGAGGTCATGCCTACTCTGATCGTCGGCGTGGTCGCCGTCATTGTTCTTTATTTGCTGCTGCAGATGTTTCGCGCGGCCAATCCGGTCGTGCTGGCGCGCGCCATCAAGATCGGCGGCGGCATCGTCGCGCTCGCGGTTGCAGCCTTTACCGGCCTCAAGGGCGAGCTTGCGGTGGCCGTGCCGCTCGGCATCTTCGGCGCCGGGCTATTGGGCTGGTCGCCGTTCGGGGCTTCAGGTTTCAATGTCGGTGGGATGTTTGGAGGTCGCGCACAGCGCTCGCCGGGAAAGACCTCCAGGGTGCGCTCGGAGTTCCTCGATATGGTCCTCGATCACGACAGCGGTGAGCTCCGCGGCCAGATCGTGGCCGGGCCCCATGCCGGCCGTTTCCTCGGAGAGTTCGACCTGTCGCAATTGACCGCGATGATCTCGGGTTTCGATACCGAGAGCGTGTCGTTACTTGAAAGCTATCTGGACCGCCGGTTTCCCGCCTGGCGTCAGGACGCGCAAGGTAACGCGGCAGGGGGGCAGCGCCGCCCGGCGCCGAGCGGCAAAATGACGGACGAGGAGGCCTATCAGATCCTTGGCCTGCAGCCGGGGGCGGGGCGCGACGAGATCGGAAGGGCGCACCGCGCGCTCATGAAGAAACTGCATCCCGACCAGGGGGGGTCGACGTACCTCGCCGCCCGTGTAAACGAGGCTAAGGATACTCTGCTTCGCACGCATCACAGCTAACTCCGGCAACGCCACTAAACGCCACGAACCCGCGAGTTGCTGCTGTCTTGTTCTCCGGCCGACGCCCCTTTGCCGCCCACCGTTGTCCGGCGTGGTCGATCGCTGATTTCAGTTCTAGCCCTTAAACCTTGACGAGAAGTTTTCGGGACGCGGATTTGCTGTGCCGCGACGAACGCGCTTGGTCCGGAATACAGAAATCGTAGGGTGGGCAGAGCCAACGGGTCGGCGCGAAGCGCCGCCCGATGACAGGCTCCGCGTGCCCACCATGGCGCCACTCACGAACATGGTGGGCACGGCGCAAGAGCGCCTTTGCCCACCCTACGATTTCGGATGAATCAGTTCCTAACGGTGATGCAGGAGATGTCGGAATGCTTCAACGTTCGGCATACCGCTTCGGCCTGATCGTGATCGAGGCCGGCGAAGCGGGCCCGGAACAGTTTGCGGTCGCCTTTGGCGACGACCGGTTCGGTGAACGGATCGGCCTTCGCAAGCAGGCCGTGGGCCTGATTGCGCGCCGCGTCGATGCGCTGCAGCGCTTCGCTTTCGCTTTCCAGCGCGCCGACCTGAACGATCCATCCATTGTGGACGGCAACCGGCTTGGTCGCGCCGATTTGGGAGACGGGCTGCGGCTGCGGTGTTTGGGGGCGGGGAGTGGGGTCGGCGTAGGCCAGCGCCTGCGAGGGAGAAGCCGATGGTAGGCTCGATGCCGGAAGCACGCCGAGGATACCGTTTCCGGTGCCGTGGTTCGCGGGCTGGGGCGGCAGTTCGGTTCTGGCAAGTTCAGGCTTGGCTTCGGTCTTGTTCGTCTCCGGCTTGTTCGTCTCAGCTATGGCTACCACCGCGCTTGAAGTCTCCGGCACTTCCGCCCGTGCCGGCGGTATCGCGCTGGTGATCGGGGGCGCCGGCTGCGCCGCAGCGGCGGATGCCAGTTTTATCTGTCCGGCCTTGACCTGCACGGTCCTGACCTTGACCGGCTTCATCGGTTCGGACGAGCCGGGGATGGCGGCGATCGCCTGGGTCTGGATTACCCCGGAAGTCAGTGGGGCGGGCTCGGGTTTTGCCTGCGGCGGCGGTACCGCCGCTGTGGCTTCGGCGATGACCGATCGGAACGCCGGTGCGCGCGGTGCCCGGATGGGCTCAGGGGACGCGGAAGCGACCTCCGGGGCGTTGCGCGGCGCGGCGTCGGCATCCGCCTCGTCTGTATTGGCGTCGGCAGGATTGCGTTCGGTGATCGCAGCAGCGGTGCGCGTGGTCGCGGCTTTTTGCAGATTTTCGGCCAGCAGATTGCGCATGATGGCATCGCGCGAACCGCCGCTGCGGCCTCCCATGACAACGCCGACCAGGTGCCGGTTGCCGCGCCGCATCGAAGTGACAAGATTGAAGCCCGATGCGCGGGTGTAGCCGGTCTTGATGCCGTCGACGCCCTCGACGCTGCCGAGCAGATGATTGTGGTTGCGGATCGATTGGCCGTGATAGTTGAACGCCTCGGTCGAGAAGTAACGGTAGTAGCGCGGGAAACGGTCCTGGATGGCGCGGCCGAGCGTCGATTGATCGCGCGCGGTGGTTACCTGGTCGTCGTCGGGCAGGCCGGATGCATTGCGGTAAACCGTCTTGGTCATGCCGAGCGCGCGCGCCTTGCGCGTCATCATCTTGGCGAAATCGTCCTCACTGCCGCCAATCGCTTCCGCGATCACGACGGCGGCGTCGTTGGCGGAACGCGTCACCAGGCCCTTGATGGCGTCTTCGACTTTGATGGTTTGACCCGGGCGCAGCCCGAGCTTGGTGGGCGCCTGTTCTGAAGCGCGCCCGGAGACTTCCATCTCGGTGTCGAGCTTCATCTTGCCGGCGTCGAGGCGCTCGAACAGCAGATAAAGCGTCATGATCTTGGTCAGCGAAGCTGGGTGGCGGCTGCCGTCGGGATTGTTGGCCGACAGTGTTGCGCCGGAATTGCCGTCGACGATGATGGAGGAGAACGCGGGGCTATAGCTCTCCTGCGCTTCATGGTGATGGACGTGGTGGGCAATGTGCCGATGGTGATAGCGGCGCGCATCGGCGCTACCGGTGGTGAAGATGACCGCTGATGTGATCGTGACCAGCCCGAAAACGCCAGCTCGCAACACACGCGAGGAAGCCAAGGTTGTACGAAGCATAGACTTCCCCGTCCCCAATTTCTGTATTTGATCACCGGTTCGTGAGGCTAAATTATGCCCAACGGCCGGCGACATTTCCCTGCTCAAACCGCCCGGCCTTTCCGGAGCTTCCCGGCGACGTGGCAATTTGGGCCGCTATTCTAGCTAAGAGACTGTACGCGAACGTTTTTCGGGTGCCCGCCCGGAGCGCAAGCAGGCCGGGAATCAGGTTAGGGGGCTGGGGTTTCCAAAAAGTTAAGGAACCCTTGCGTAGTCCCCCGGTGTTTGCCGCAAATTGCGTTTCGCTTGTTTGCGTTGACGATTTGTGCATTGCACAAGAATCTTGACTTTTTTGTGCGTCGCAGTACCACTTGAAATGTCAGGAGGGCCGCGACCTCCGGGCAGATCCATCGCACATCCAGTCCGGAAAGGACGCCATGATGATCAAGGTTGAAGACATTCAGCAGTACGGCAAGGAACACCTCGAGACCTGCGTGGCTTCCGCAGCCACCGTTCAGACCGGCCTCCAGGCCATCGCCAGCGCTTATGGCGATTACACCAAGAAGTCGTTCGAAGACACCAAGTCATTCGTCGAAAAACTCTCCACCGCGAAGTCGCTGGACAAGGCGCTCGAGCTGCAGACCGATTTCGCGAAGTCCGCCTACGAGAGTTTCGTCGCCGACGCGCAGAAGATCGCTGGGCTCTATAGCGATCTCGCCAAGCAGACCTTCAAGCCGGTGGAAAGCCTGGTCTCGAAGTTCACGCCGGCGGCTGCCGCGTAAATAACTTTTTTGCTGTTTTCGAATGTCAAAAGCCCGGTCATCTGGCCGGGCTTTTTTCTTGTGCATTTGGAGAGATGATCGCGCAAGCGCGGACAAGAGCCGCGCGGAAAATCCGGGCGGCCTAAACCGCCTGTGGCTTTGCTTTGTCAAATCCAACAGAATTGATTAACCTCAGGCCGATTGCCGAGCCTGGAATCGGGCCCGCCGCGGGTCGCATAGCCGACCGAAATTTGCGCGCTTGCGGCGAGCCGGAGCTGGACCCATATTCTAGCCTGATCGATCCGGCTGATGGGTCGGGCCGGGAGCGGCGATCCGGAATGCGTGCCTGGGAACTTTAGATGGCTCCGGCAGGAGAACATCGCCCGGTCATTTTCCGGTTTCCCGTGGGGACTTCGAACGCCTGTGCCATGCTGCAACTAACCTCCAGACCTAATTCGTCCGCGTCGCCAGTCTTCGCCGCATCTGCTCCGGGAATGGGCAATGATGAGAACCGCTCCGGGGGGACCAGCGGGCCGGCGACGTCCGTCATCACCAAGGTCAAGCCGAAGACCAAGCGCCCGAACCTCTATCGTGTGCTGATATTGAACGACGACTACACGCCGATGGAATTTGTCGTTCACGTCTTGGAGAAATTCTTCCAGAAGGATGTCGAGGCCGCGACCAAGATCATGCTGCACGTCCACCATCATGGAATAGGCGAGTGCGGGATATTCACCTACGAGATCGCCGAGACCAAGGTGACACAGGTGATGGATTTTGCGCGCAAGCATCAGCATCCCCTGCAATGCGTGATGGAAAAGAAGTAGCGCCGCGCGAAATCCGCCAAAACAGGAACGGGTTTTGCATCAAGCTTACCTGAAGAGGCTGACCGGAAGAAGCTTGCGGCAAGCATCGGGAAGAAATGCGACCGATCGGCCAGGCAAACGCCGTTCGCGGATAGCTGACCGTATTTCCCCGGATGTCGTAGAATTGAGCGTAAACGTTTGGCCGGAACCGGTCTTCCGCCACGATCGAGTGTAACTATATGACAAAGGTTGTTGTTGCCTGATCGGGCAACGGCGATCATGATGGCCTGGGGGCCGTAGAGGACGCGAATGCCGACTTTTTCCCAAAGCCTAGAACAATCCCTGCATCGTGCGCTGGCGATTGCAAACGAGCGTCATCATCAATATGCGACGCTTGAACACCTTCTGCTTTCGCTGATCGATGACTCGGATGCGGCAGCCGTCATGCGCGCCTGCAGCGTCGATCTCGACAAGCTGCGCACCAGTCTGGTCAACTATCTCGAGACCGAATTCGAAAATCTCGTCACCGATGGCGCCGACGACGCCAAGCCGACCGCGGGCTTCCAGCGCGTGATCCAGCGCGCGGTGATCCACGTCCAGTCGTCGGGACGCGAAGAGGTCACCGGTGCCAACGTGTTGATCGCGATCTTCGCGGAGCGCGAAAGTCATGCCGCCTATTTCCTGCAGGAGCAGGACATGACGCGCTATGACGCGGTGAACTACATCAGCCATGGCATCGCCAAGCGGCCTGGCGTGTCGGAAGCGCGGCCTGTGCGCGGCGTCGACGAAGAGACCGAGACCAAAGGCAACGAGGACGCCAAGAAGAAGGGCGAGGCGCTGGAGACCTACTGCGTCAACCTCAACAAGAAGGCGCGCGACGGCAAGATCGATCCGGTGATCGGACGGAATTCCGAGATCAATCGCGCCATCCAGGTGCTGTGCCGCCGGCAGAAGAACAATCCGCTGTTCGTCGGCGAAGCCGGTGTCGGCAAGACCGCGATCGCGGAGGGCCTCGCCAAACGCATCGTCGACAGCGAAGTGCCGGAAGTGTTGGCGGCGGCCACCGTGTTCTCGCTCGACATGGGAACCTTGCTCGCAGGCACCCGCTATCGGGGCGATTTCGAGGAGAGGCTGAAACAGGTTCTCAAGGAACTCGAGGCGCACCCGAACGCTATCCTGTTCATCGATGAAATTCACACCGTGATCGGCGCCGGCGCCACCTCCGGCGGCGCGATGGACGCGTCCAATCTGTTAAAGCCGGCGCTGGCATCGGGCACCATCCGTTGCATGGGCTCGACCACCTACAAGGAATATCGCCAGCACTTCGAAAAGGATCGCGCGCTGGTGCGTCGGTTCCAGAAGATCGACATCAACGAGCCGACGGTCGAGGATGCCATCGCGATCCTCAAGGGCCTAAAACCCTATTTCGAGGACTATCACCGGCTGAAATATACCAACGAGGCGATCGAAGCCGCGGTTCAGCTGTCGTCGCGTTACATCCACGATCGCAAATTGCCGGATAAGGCGATCGACGTGATCGACGAATCCGGCGCCGCCCAGATGCTGGTCTCGGAGAACAAGCGCAAGAAGATCATCGGCATCAAGGAAATCGAGACCACGATCGCGACCATGGCACGGATTCCGCCCAAGAGCGTTTCCAAGGACGATGCCGAGGTCTTGAAACATCTCGAAACGACGCTCAAGCGCGTGGTGTTCGGGCAGGACAAGGCGATCGAGGCGCTGTCGGCTTCGATCAAGCTGTCGCGCGCAGGCCTTCGCGAACCCGAGAAGCCGATCGGCAGCTATCTGTT
>DATBYN010000150.1:0-6179 GCA_036513695.1 Bradyrhizobium sp.
CTGTAGTCGATAGAGTTGCGGCTCCAGCTTCGCGCAACATAAGCATTCGTGGTTATGGGTCCCGGCTCAAGGCCGGGACGACGGGGATGGTTCGATTCAATTTTCAGACAGCAAAGACATACTTCGCATTCCCGCGGCGCGATGCGCCCGAGTTGCGAGGAGCCCTTGCGACAAAGCAATCCAGCTTTCTACGTCGCGGCGCTAAAGCTGGATTGCTTCCGCCTTCGCTCATGGAGCTTCGGCGGACAGGTCGCTTCGCTCGCAATGACGGGGGAGACAAAAATAAAAACGCCTCCCGGAATTGGACGGCGTTTTGATCTGAGCGTGTAGAGGGTGTGTGGGCGAGGTTTAGCGCATTCGTTCTGATACGTCCACCCCGCTGGCCACCTCACTCCACCGGATAAGGTCCGTCGCCGAAGAGGCGGTCGTGATACCCCTTGCTGCCGATCTCGCGCGCGAGCGGGCTCAAGATGTCTTCATCCGCCTTGAGCCGCGCCATCAGCGCGCGAAAATCGTGGCGCGGTTGCCAGCCGAGCTCAGCGCGCGCTTTGTCGTTGACATAAACTCGATCGATGCCGGGAATCATCGTCCAGCCGCGCCGCTGATATTCGGCCTGATACTCCGGCACGTAACGGCGGACCACCTCAGCCGCGCGGCTGCGCAAGTCCGCGACATCATCGCGCGAAAATGGCGTGGTGGCGCTGATGATGTATTTGGCGAAAGGAGCTGACGGCGCGCGATGGACCGCCAAAAGATGCGCGCTGACGACGTCCTCGATGTCGACGCGGCGATAGAGAAACTCGTTGGCCTTGGCGTTGGCATCGCTATACGTCGCGCGGACCGCGCGATTGTCGTCCTCTTCAGGGAAGAAGCGCGAGGTGCGCAGCACGATGGTCCGCAGCGAATGGTTGCGCGCGAATAGCTGGCACAGATCCTCCGCAGCGGCCTTGGTGACGCCGTAGATGTTTTTCGGCAGCGGGGCGACGTCTTCCGTCACCCAGGCCGCCGGTTCGCCTGATGGCGGCGCCAGCGCATCGCCGAACACGCTCGTCGTGCTGGTAAAGACAAACGCCGTGACACCGGCCGCGACCGCTTCCTCGAGCAGATTGAGCGTGCCCGTGATGTTGACGTCGACGAAATCCTGGCGGCTGTGGGTCGCGACGTGCGGCTTGTGCAGCGTGGCGGGGTGCAGCACGGCGCCGACGCCGTTCATGCAGCGGCGCACGAAGTCACGGTCGTTGATCGAGCCCACAAGATGCGTAAACGCACCGGGGAGAATGTCGATTCCGATCGCCTCGCGACGCTGCGCCTTAAGGGTACGGACCAACGCCTCGCCGAGATGGCCGGAACTGCCGGTCACCAGAACTGTCACGCCGCGATAACCTTCGTGCTCCTCGCCCGCTCCGGGACGTTAATTCCGGTAGCTCGGATCGATCCGGTCGAGTTTTCGCAATAGCGGCGGCCATACCAGCATGGTCGAGCGCAATTCGGCGCGATCGGGATTCGAAAACAGGGTTTCGTTCTTCTCGATCACCATCTTCTCGATCGGATAGGCGGTCGGGCCCAGCATGCGGGTGCGGACCTGCATGGTGCAGGCACGTTCCAGATGGTACATGCGCTCGAACGCGGATGCGACCGAGCGGCCGACCGTCAGCGTGCCGTGATTGCGCAACAGCATGTGGTTCTTGTTGCCGAGGTCGTTCTGCAGGCGCGGACGCTCGTCATGATCAAGGGCGACCCCCTCGTAATCATGGTAGGCGAGGTCGTGGGTGACGAAATGCGCAGTCTGGTTCATCGGCAAGAGGCCTTCCATGCAGCTCGCCACCGCAGTGCCGTCGGGCGTATGCAGATGCAGCACGCAGCCGGCGTCCTCGCGCACCTCGTGGATCGCGGAATGGATGGTGAAGCCGGCCGGGTTGATGCTGTAGTCGCTTTTGGTCAGCTGATTGCCGTGGAGGTCGACCTTCACCAAGCTGGACGCGGTGATTTCGTCGAACATCAGGCCGTAAGGGTTGATCAGAAAATGATGGTCCGGTCCCGGCACGCGGGCGGAGATGTGGGTATCGACCAGATCATCCCAGCCATACAGCGCGACCAGGCGGTAGCAGGCGGCGAGGTTGATCCTTTGGGTCCATTCGGCCTCGGTCATATCCGACGGCACTTCCTTCAGGCGAGCTTCGGCTGGCGACATGACCGGTTTCTCCCAATGAATTGTTGAATTCGCAGGCGAGACTAGCCCCGCGCCGTGTTCGCGGCAAGGCGGCACAGAAGGCTGACAGATATGCTGGGACGTGAACCCACAAATCCAGAGTCGTGGCCAACGTCCGCTTTGGTGCGCATTCAGGACTCAAGTCAGACGTCGCGCCATGTCCGTTTCGTGCCAACGGCAGGCTCATGCATCGCAGCAAACAGCATCTCTATTCGTCGATCACCGTGTCGGCGCTTGTAAGCAGCGCAGGTGGTACGATGAGGCCCAGCGCCTTGGCAGTCTTGAGGTTGATCACCAACTCATACTTGACCGGGGCTTGGACCGGAAGCTCGCTCGGCAACTCCCCCTTGAGGATGCGATCGATATAGCTCGCGGCAAGCCGAAATATATCGCGCTGCTCACTTCCATAGGACAGCAGGCCGCCTTCTTCAGCGAAGAAACGCCACGGATAGACGGCAGGAAGATTGTAGCGAGCAGCCTGCAGGATGATCTCAGCGCGATGAACGTTTAGGAAGCCATCCGGTATCACGATCAGTCCGCCATTTGGCTCGCGTGCCTGCGCCGCGATGACGCTATCGAGTTCGGCCGTATCGCGAACAGGTGCGGCGATCGCCTCCATCCCGAAGGATCCTGAGGCTGCTTTGAACGGGCTCAGATAATAGTCGACATATGGTGCCGTTTTCGGATTGAACAACAAAGCGGCCCGGTTGACGCGCGGTGCGATCTCCTTGAGCAGCGCAAGCCACTTGCCCGCAGTCGTCGGCTCCATGATGGTGAAACCGGTTGCGTTGCCGCCCGGCCGCGCCAAGCTCCCCACGAAGCCGCTGCCGACCGGATCGGCAACGATGACAAAAATGACGGGGATGGTATGAGTTTGTTGCAGCATTGAAGCGGTCGGGGGCGTGTTTTGCGTAAGAATGATGTCGGGTCGGAGAGCGACGAGTTCCTTCGCGGATCGTTGCCTGACTTCCGCGTCCTCAAGTGCGCCCCAGCGAGTGTCGATCTGGATATTGCGGCCTTCAGTCCACCCGAGCTTTTTGAGGCCCTCCCGGAATGCAGCCAAGTATGCCTGAAATTCCCGGTCGCTCTCGGTATGCGCCATCAGCACGCCAATCCGCCGCACTCGGTCGGACTGCTGCGCATGCGCCGCGAGCGACCACGTGCTCGCCGCTGCACCACCGATAAGCGTGATGAATTCGCGCCGCTGCATGTGCCCTCTATAAGGACCACGCGTTGTGAATGGCAGATCATAGCAGGTTACGACATAGCAGCGAGTGAGAAATGACGAAAAACCAGCTCACATAGCGATCCGGCTCGACGCCTGCTCGGGGTCATTTTCGTCGATTTTGGCATGTCCGCCGCACGTCCGGTTCGGGGGTAATCCCGGAAATGCCGGTTCGCTGTTGATGGCGTCATCTCACGCTGACTCAAGCTCCCAAACTGGAACGACGAACCGTGTGGCTCGATGGCTTGCCGATCCGCATCGCCCTCACGCCCGGTGAGGCGCACGACAATCGGCGGTGTCCCGTTTTTCTCAGCGCATTACTTCCGCAAACGATGTTGCTCGCGGATCGCGGATAGGATGCGGACTGGATCAGGGCGCCGGAATCGCCAGCAGGCTGGAAATGCTCCGCCCGCGGATGTCGTAGACGCGCGCGAACACGACGTCGTCGCGCTTGATCTCGACCAGCACGGGGGCGGTGAGGCCCTTGCAGTAGAATTCGCCGAGCGTCATCGCAAAATCGGCGGCGTGGCTGTCCCAGCCGATCGTGAAATCGGGACCGAGCGCGACCTGCGCGGGGCGTTGCGGGCCGCACACCGCGACTTTCCATTTGCGGCCGTGCGGGGGCACTTCCTGGCGCTCATCAAGCTGGTCGCGCAGGCCGTCGGAGGCCTGCTTGAACGCAAGCCCCCAGTAATCGAGCATGAACAATGTGTCGGCGGAGCGAACCGTACCCGCGATATGGTTGAAGTGGGTGTATTGATAGGGGTGCAGCCGGATCATTTCGCTGAGCGGCAATAGCAAGCCGAACGAGAAAACGGCGACCGCGGCGGGTTGCCAACTGCGACGGTTTTCCTTGAGCCAGTTCATTCCCCACCCGAAGGCAGCACCCGCGAGCACGGTCATCGGCGGGATCACGAAGACAAAATGCCGGATGCCGTTGTAGAGCGCGGGGCGCTTCACCATCGCGATCAGAAGCGGCAAGGTCGCCGCCAGCGTCAGCATCAGGAAAATGGTCTTGCGGCGGCCCGATACGTCATTGCGCGACAGCGACATCAAGCTGCCGACCACGCCGGCGATCAACAGACCGAGCAGCACCTCGGGAAGCTGTAGCGCGAACAGCGTCGGCAGATACGACCAGGGCATGTCGGGCACCGACACCAGCGCGCCGTCGAACATCTCCTTCCAGGGTTTTTCGAAGAAGCTCGAGAAATAGGTCAGGGCATGGAACGGATTGCCCGGCTCCATGATCGACCACGGCCAGATCAGTCCCATCACGAGGTAACCGAGGACCAGCCCGGGCAGCAGCACATAGACGACGTGCAGGAGGCGATGCGCGGCCTCGCGCGCGCTGTGGGTACGCGCATCCTCGAGCAACAATGGTATGAAGCCGACGAGCGCATAGACCAGCGCCAGCCCGCCAAGGATACGGCTACCGATCGAGAGGCCGGCGCCGAGGCCGACGATCAGGATGGTCCGTGGCGAAGGGTTTGGATATTGCTCGGCGAGGCGAACGAGACCTAGCATCAGGATCACCATCGCGACCGCAAATGGCGCATCCTTCGGGTTCATGAACATGTGCCCGTAGAAGGTCGGGCAAAGCGCGAGCAGAAGCAGCGCCGCCAATCCCGCGAGCGGGCCGCCGACACGGCGCCCAAGCCGCCACGTTACCGCAAGCCCGATGACGCCGACGACGGCGCCGAGCAGGCGCCTTGTTTCGAACAATTCGAGCGGGATGACCTTGTGCAATAGCGCGGCCGCCATGTCGAAGCCGCCGCCATACATATAAAGATTGGCGAACGACAGCGCGCCGGTGTCCTTGAAACCGGAACCGTACATGCGCAGCAGCAAATCGGCATATTCGGCGTGGGTGTAGTCATCCCAGCCGAGGCCGTAATCGCGAAACGTTAAGCCGGCGATCAAGGCGACCACAGCCAAGACGAGCACGGCGAGGTCGTCGCAAGTCCGTTCCACCGAGCGCCGCGAGGGCGTTTCGATGGCCGAAGTTGTAATGGATGACATGGCTATTGGTAACCCGGTATCCCCTGTGGCGGCCCTGCTCTGGCGCTTTTGGGCCTCATTCCCCGGCATCCATATAGCGCAGTTCCGTTTCCAAGTAATTGGCAATTGTGGCGTAATTTCCCTGATGCGATGCAGCAATCATCCCCGTAAAAATCCGGATGAAGCGGGAACGAAAATTAATGTCCGAATCGTATCCTGCTACCGAGGCAGGGTTTTTTTGTTGGAACACCGACCACAATTGCTGGTTGGCGGTGTGGGAAATATGACAGTATCGTTGCGTTGGCGGCTTGCGCGCATTTGCCGCGCGCGGTCCGGGGGTTAGTTCGATGAGCGTGGTGGTGTTGGTCGCCGGGATCGGCCTGCTGTTGGCTGGTCTTCTGGCCATCCTGTTCGGATTGCCGATCAAGGAATTCGGATTCGGCAATACGTTGATCCTTGTCGGCGCGATCTCGGTCTGCAGCGGGATGCTGATGCTCGGCCTGTGGGCCGTGATCCGGGAGCTGAAGAACGTTGCGCGGCAGCTAGGCCCCGGAGTTGTGACCGACCAGCGCCTGGCCAGCGCGCTGCAGCCGGCAGCCATTAGTGCCACCCGAGCCGATCAGGCTCCGGAGGACGGCGGCTTCCTGTTCACCCGCGACCAGCCGCCGCCGCCATTTGCCGGCACCCCGGCGCCGCCCTGGCGCGGCGACGCGGCGTCACGCGATCGCGCCCGCAGTGACGCGCCGC
>DATBYN010000151.1:0-20197 GCA_036513695.1 Bradyrhizobium sp.
ACCGCCCTGTCTTCTTCCGCCACGCCGCGAAATCTATCAGCGTCTGCTCGTCGGTTGCGGGATAGAGCCCGAGGATCGAGCGGCCGGCGCGGACCTGCTCGGTGACAAAATCCTCGAATGCGGTCATCTCGAAGGCCTCAACGGCGATCTCATCCGCCAGATGCGCGGGGATCACGATCACACCATCGCTATCGCCCAGGATGACGTCACCGGGAAACACCGGCGCGTCGCCGCAGCCTATCGCGACGTTGATCTCGATCGCCTGGTGCAAGGTGAGATTGGTCGGCGCGCTGGGCCGATGGTGGTAGGCGGGGAAACCAAGTTTGGCGATCTCGGCCGAATCGCGAAAACCGCCGTCGGTGACGACGCCGGCTACGCCACGCTGCATCAGCCGCGTCACCAGGATGGCGCCGGCGGAAGCGGCGCGGGCGTCCTTGCGGCTGTCCATCACCAGCACCGCCCCTGGCGGACAATCTTCGATCGCCTTGCGCTGCGGATGGGAACGGTCGCGAAACACCTCGAGCTTATTGAGGTCTTCGCGTGCCGGCATGTAGCGCAGCGTAAAAGCTTCGCCGACCAGAACCGGCTGATCGGCGTGAAGCGGATGCACGTCCTGAATCATCTGGATGCGAAAGCCGCGCTTGAACAGCGCGGTGGCGACCGTTGCGGTGGAGACGGTCTTTAATTTGTTGCGGGTGACGTCGGTTAATTTTGTCATGGAATTGCTCGCTCTTTGTTTTCTCGTCATTCCGGGATGCGCCGTTAGGCGCAGGCCCGGAATCCATACTCACGATCGTGGTTATGGATTCCGGGCTCAAGGCTTCGCCTTGCCCCGGAATGACGGGGTTAATAAATCACGGGCTCGCCGACCGGCGCGCCAAAATCCGTCTCGAGAAAATCGAAATCGCAGCCCTCATTGGCCTGCTTGATGTGCTTTGTGAACATCCAGCCAAAGCCGCGCTCGAAACGGCGCTCGGGTTGCTTCCACTCGGCACGGCGTTTTTTCAGTTCGGCCTCGGTCACATCTAGACTGATGCTGCGGGCGGCGACATCGAGCGTGATGCGGTCGCCATTCCTCACCAATGCCAATGGCCCGCCGACAAAGGATTCCGGCGCCACGTGCAGGATGCAGGCGCCGTAACTGGTGCCGCTCATGCGGGCGTCCGACAGCCGCACCATGTCGCGCACGCCCTGTTTGACCAGTTTTGTCGGAATCGGCAGCATGCCCCATTCCGGCATGCCCGGCCCGCCCTGCGGCCCGGCATTGCGCAGGATCAGCACATGATCGGCTGACACGTCGAGATCGGGATCGTCGATCGCTTTCTTCATCGAGGGATAATCGTCGAACACCAGCGCCGGGCCGGTATGCTTGAGGAAACGCGGCTCGCAGGCGGAAGGTTTTATCACGCAGCCGTCGGGCGCGAGATTGCCCTTCAACACCGCAAGCGCGCCCTCGGCATAAATCGGATTCTTGACGGTCCTGATGACGTCGTCGTTATAGACCTCGGCGCCCGCGATATTTTCAGCCAGGGTCTGTCCGGTCACCGTCATGCAATCGAGATGCAAATGCTCCCGGATCCGGCTCATCAGGCCGGGCAGTCCGCCGGCATAGAAAAAATCCTCCATCAGATATTTGTCGCCGCTGGGGCGGACATTCGCAATGACAGGCACCTTGCGGCTGGCAATTTCAAAATCATCGAGGCTGATGTCGGCACCCGCGCGGCGCGCCTGCGCGATCAGATGGATGATCGCATTGGTCGAGCAGCCCATGGCCATCGCCACCGTGATCGCATTTTCAAAAGCCTTTCGGGTCTGGATTTTCTTCGGCGTCAGATCTTCCCAGACCATCGCGACGATGCGCCGGCCGGTTTCGGAAGCCATGCGGATGTGTCCGGCATCGGCCGCCGGGATCGAGGAGGCGCCGGGCAGCGTCATGCCGATGGATTCGGCGATCGCGGTCATGGTCGAAGCCGTGCCCATGGTCATGCACGTGCCGTAGCTGCGGGCGATGCCGGCCTCGACATCGACCCAATCCTTGTCCGATATCTTCCCGGCGCGCCGTTCATCCCAGTATTTCCAGGCATCTGACCCCGAGCCGAGCGTCTTGCCCTTCCAGTTGCCGCGCAGCATGGGACCTGCCGGCAGATAGATCGCCGGCAAGTTCATGCTGGTGGCCCCGAGCAGCAGCGCCGGTGTGGTCTTGTCGCAGCCGCCCATCAGCACCACCCCGTCGACGGGATGACCGCGCAACAGCTCCTCGGCGTCCATCGCCAGCATGTTGCGGTACAGCATGGTGGTCGGCTTCAGGAACGATTCCGACAGCGACAGCGCCGGCAATTCCATCGGAAAGCCGCCGGCCATCAGTACGCCGCGCTTGACGTCGTCGACGCGGCTCTTGAAATGCATGTGGCAGGGCTGCGCGTCCGACCAGGTGTTGAGGATCGCAATCACCGGGCGATCCTTCCACTCCTGCGGCGCGTAGCCCATCTGCATGGCGCGCGAGCGGTGGCCGAAGGCGCGCAGATCGTCCGGCGCAAACCAGCGCGCGCTGCGCAACGTTTCCTTGGTCTTTTTCTTGTCGGTCATTTTGATCCCGGTTCCAGACCGTCAAGGTCATGTCACAGGCGATCCGCAAGACGCAAGCTCTGCTTAATCATCCCGTGATTTTGAGCGCCGGCGGCGCGCAATTTCCTTGCATCCCGCGCGGGTAAGGCGAATCATTTGCTGCCGGGGAAGGCCCGAAAAGGTCTGCCCGGTACCGTGCATAGAGAAGTTCCGAGATGCCTGCTTTTTCAACAACCTCACCGGCGGATCATTGAGGAAATGCTTGCACGGAAAGGACAACGGTTTCACAACCCGACATTGGCTTAAGAATCTTGGCTTAAGAATCTTGGCTAGAGAATCGCGAATTCGAGAATCGTGCTCACGGAAGGCTGGCTGTGGCAAGAATCCTGATCGTTGACGATGACCCCGCTGTGCAAGCCACCATCAAGATTTTGCTGGACCGCGCCGGTCACAGCGTGGTCGGCGCCAGCGACGGGCGCAAGGGGCTTGCGATATTCGAGGCTGGAGATTTCGATCTGCTGCTGCTCGATATCTTCATGCCGGGAATGGACGGGCTGGAAACCATGCGGCTGATCCATGCGCAGCAGCCGCTGATCCCGATCATCGTGATCTCGGGGCGGCCGATCACGCCGGATCCGGCGTCGGGTCCGGATTTCTTGTCGATGGCGACCAAGCTCGGCGCGATCTCTAGCCTGCAAAAACCCTTCAAGCCGGCCGCCCTGCTGGCGGCGGTTGCGGGTTGTCTTGAGGCCGCAAAGCGTTCATCGTCGTCATCGATCCAGGCCGGAGATATTGCTTCCGGCCCATGATGCCGAGACTGCGTCGCCCGTTTGCCGGGCTTTACGTGCTGGGCAGCACGGAAATGGCGCGAAAGCAAAGATGACGCTGACAACCAGGCTAGCCGTCGCGATGATCTTGCTGGTTGCGATCGCGGTCACCGCGGTCGGATGGCTCAGCTTTCGCAGCATCGAGCAGGCGCTGCTGCCGCGGATCCTCGACCGCATCGAAGCGCATTCAAGGCTCCTCGCCATCGATTTGCAATCCCAAGTGCGCGGCGCGCGCGGCGACATTGCAGGCTTTCGGGCGGCGGCCGCATTGAACGGGTTGATCCGGGCGCATCTCGCCGGCGGCACCGATCCCGTCGATGGCCTCTCCGAAAAGAGCTGGCACGACCAATTCGCGCAGCGCCTGCTGGCCGAACTCGAAGCCAAGCCGACTTACGCGCAGTTCCGGGTCATCGGCGTCGAGGATGGCGGACGCGAAATCATTCGTGTCGATCGTTCGGGCCCGAACCATACCATCCGGCTGGTTCCCGATGCGGAGCTGCAACGCAAGGGCGACCGCGGCTACTTCAAGGAGACGATCAGCCTGCCTGCCAATCAAACCTACGTTTCCGCACTTGATCTCAATCAAGAGAATGGTGTCATCGAAGTACCTCACGTGCCGACCTTGCGCATCGCCACCCCCCTGATGGCACCCGACGGCAAGCCGTTCGGCATCGCCATCATCAACATCGACATGCGACCGGCCTTCGACCGGGTGCGGTCGTCGGTGCGGCAAGGCGGAGAGATCTACGTCGTCAATAAACGCGGCGACTATCTGGTTCATCCCGACCCCACGCGCGAGTTCGGCTCGGACCTCGGCACGCCGACCAACTGGCAGAAAGACTTCCCCGACCTGGCGCCCTCGCTTGGAGCATCCGACGGTGTCGCGCGCATCGTGCCGGATGAAACCGGAAAGCTCGGCGGAGAAGCACTCGCGCCCGCGCTTCTCGCCGGCAATGAATGGGTCGGCGTTATCGAAACCTTTCCGAACGCTGTGTTTGTGGGGCCGGCGGCGGCGATCCGCAACAGCTCCATACAGGTCGGTTTGATCGCGGTGTTGTTCGCGGCCGCGCTGGCGCTGATTTTTGCGAAATCGCTGGTCCGGCCGATCAGTCAATTGACGGCGGCGGTCGAAGGCATCGGCCGCAACGATCCGGTGGCGATCCCGGTCGATGCCGACGGCGAGACCGGCGTGCTGGCGCGGGCATTCGCGCGGGTGATGGGCGAGGCGAATGCGAAAACCGCCGCGCTCGAGCGCGAGGTCTGGGAACATCGCCGCACCGAAGCGGCGCGCGACCATTATGCGGCCCGCGAGCGGCTGTTTTCCGCCGCCGTGGAAGCCTCGATCGACGCCATCATCACCAAATCCCTCGACGGCACGATCACCGGGTGGAATCCGGCCGCGGAACGCTTGTTCGGATATAGCGCGGCGGAAGCGGTCGGCAAGAATATCGAGCTGATCGTGCCGCCCGACCGGAAAGGGGAAGTGCGTGACATCCTGCGCCGGATCGGCTGGGGCGAAACGATCGAGAACAATGAAACCGTGCGCTTGCGCAAGGATGGCCGTGATGTAGAGGTTTCGCTCAGCGTATCCCCGATCAAGGGCCCAACAGGGGAGATCATCGGCGCATCGGAGACCGCCCGCGACATCACCGAAAGCAAGCGGACCCAGCGGGTCCTGCGCCAGCAGATCGAGGAACGCCGCCGCATCTTCGAAACGTCCCAGGACCTGATCCTGGTGACGGATTCCAAGGGAGTCCTGGTTCAGGTCAGCCCCAGCTCCGAAGCGATCCTGGGATACTTGCCGGGGGAAATGCTCGGCCGCAACGCGATCGAATTCACTTATCGTGAAGACGTCGAAAGATCCTACGAGGAAGTGCGCGCCGAACGGCTCGGGCGGCATACGCGGAACTTCAATTCACGCTGCGTCCATAAGGACGGGCGTATCGTGACGCTGTCGTGGATGGGGGTTTGGTCCGAGCCGGTCAAACGGTTTTTCTATATTGGCCGCGATATGACCCAAAGCAATCTGGCCCAGGAAATATTGCGCGAAAGCGAACGACAGGCCCGCGGCATCATCGATACTGCGCTCGATGCATTTGTCCAGATCAACCAGAGTGGCCGCATCCTCGACTGGAATCCGCAAGCCGAAGTGATTTTCGGATGGCCGCGCGAGGAAGCACTTGGGAAGGACTTCATCGAACTCTTGATCGGGGAAGCCGATCGCGAGACTCTCAGAGCAGGTCTGGCGCGCTTTCTGGGCTCCGGACGCGACCAGATTCTGCAACGCCGCCGCGAAATCATAGCCCGGCGCCGCGATGGAAAAGAATTCCGGGCCGAGTTGAGCGCCACCGCGGTGAAAACCCGCGAGGGTTTTGTCTTGAACGGCTTCCTGCGCGATCTCACCGACAAGATCGCGGCAGAGGACCGGATCAGGCAGGCCGAGAAGATGGAAGCCCTCGGCCAGCTCACCGGCGGCATCGCCCATGACTTCAACAATATCCTCACCGTCATCACCGGAACCATCGAGATTCTGGCCGATGCGGTCGCCAAAGAGCCGCAGCTTGCGGCGATCACCAGGATGATCGACGAAGCAGCAGCACGCGGTGCCGATCTCACCCAGCACCTGCTCGCCTTCGCCCGCAGGCAGCCGCTGCAACCGCGCGAAACCGACATCAACATGCTGCTCGTCGATACCGCCAAACTGCTGCGGCCGACGCTCGGCGAGCAGATCGAGATCGAATCGGTATTCGAAGACGAATCCTGCGTCGCCACCGTCGATCCCAATCAGCTTACCACCGCAATCCTCAATCTCGCGCTCAACGCCCGCGACGCCATGCCGAACGGCGGCAAGCTCATTCTCGAAACCGGCACGACCTACCTCGACGAAAATTATGCCAGCCAGCACGGCGACGTCCGGCCCGGCAGCTACGCCCTGATTGCGGTGAGCGACACCGGAACCGGCATTCCGGCGGCGATGCTCGACAAGGTGTTCAACCCGTTCTTTACGTCGAAGGGTCCCGGCAAGGGTACTGGCCTGGGGCTGAGCATGGTCTACGGTTTCGTAAAGCAATCCGCCGGGCATATCAAAATCTACAGCGAGGAAGGCCACGGTACGACCATCAAGATGTACCTGCCGCCGGGCACTGGCGCGGCAGTCTCCTCCGAGACCGCCTTTGTCTCGGCCGTTCAAGGCGGGCACGAGAGAATTCTTGTGGTCGAAGACGACAAGCTGGTGCGAGACTATGTGCTGACGCAACTGCATTCGCTGGGCTACGTCACGCTGGATGCGGCCAATGCAGCGGAAGCGCTCGCCCTCGTCGAAGCGGGCAACGAGTTCGACCTGCTGTTCACCGACGTGATCATGCCGGGCACCATGAACGGCCGCCAGCTCGCCACCGAGCTGCAAACGATCAAGCCCGGATTAAAAGTGCTGTTTACCTCGGGCTATACCGAAAATGCGATCATCCATCACGGCCGGCTCGACACCGGCGTCCTGCTATTGGCAAAACCCTATCGCAAATCGGATATGGCCCGAATGATCCGCAAGGCCCTTGCGGGGTGAGGGCGCGCACCGCAACCAGAGCAGCTCTTGTGCTCGGAATCTTCCTCACGCTGGCGGGCGATGCCAGCTTCACGTCCCCTGCAATGGGGCAGCCGATCGCGCTTGCGAAAAAACAATCGGAAGCGCTCGATAGCTACAATAACGCATTGAGCCATTTTAAGTCGATCCTGGGCGAACGGCGCAGCCAGATCGGTTCGAATGAGCGGCTTCCGAACTTGCCAGGACAAGCCCTCTACCTTGCGCGCATCAACCTCATGAGTGCATACAAGGATCTCACCGATGCCGTTCCGTCCAAAATCGGAAGGCCCAATAAATTCGGAATTCCTCCAGCGTATTTTGACGCCGACAATGAACCGCTGGTCGAAGAGTACCGGAAGCTGTTCGACATCCTGGAGGCAGCACCCGCCGGCGCGCAAAATTCAGCTACGCCGTTCAAGGACGTTGCCGAGCTGGGCATTGCGATTGCGCGAGCCAAGGGCCTTGATGCGGCCGATGCAGAGGCGGCGGGGCGTATCAGCCTGGGACTGTTTTTTGCGGAGACCAGTGGTCATCAAAATATCGGGAATGCGCGCTCGAATACCTACAAGGGCAGTTTGCAAACCGGACCTTCCGAAGATCAAAACGGTCGAAAGAAGTGGGTGGCAATCAAAAAATCGATCACAGCCCTTGATGCCCCATTGAGCGCTCGCGATGACAAGGAAGAGGCACGGGTCGGCGATCTAGATCATCGGTTCAACCACTGGACCGCCGTGAGAGATGGCCTGATGAACGCACACGCAGAGCTTTTCCCGCAACTGCCGGCGATCGTGAAAACCCTCGCAAATCCGATCGATCAAATGAAGTTTTTTGAGCTCATCCAGATTATTCCTACGCCGACAAGATCCGCACTCAAGTCAGGCAACTTGCTCGACTACAGGATTTCCGACCCGACGATCATGAGATATCTGCGAAACAACAGCATCTTCGCCTTTGGACAGGCTGACAGGGCAAGAACATCTGCAACCTTCCGCGAAATTCTTGATGCGATGTGGCTCTTCAATAGGAACTTCGAACGGGCGCTTGCGAAATTCGAAGAGATCAAGACCAGGTGAAAGTTGCTTGGGCGCACGGGCTGACATCGCTACACGGTTACGTTGGTCGCCTTCGTTGATCAGTGGGCGCGCGTTAAAATTGCGCATGTAATCGTCCGGAAAAAACCGAAACCGGTCCCCGGTCGGCATTGTATCCGGGATTGTCGATGAACTGATAGTCGAAGGTGAAGGTAGCCCATTTATTGACGCTGTAGGCATAATAGGCCTCGAGGATCCGTTCGGGACGATAGTTGAGCTGGCCATCGCCGATCAGAATCCCGAGGCCCCCGGCAGCGAAATACGCCCGGGCTATCGACGAGAGACCTTCGACCACCCCTCCCACGCCAATCTTGTCATCCGGTCGTCCCCACGCACTGCCCTTCAGCACGGCTCCGAATGAAAGGCTCTGGTCGCAATCGGTCCAGCCGATGAGTTCGACCCGACCGGGACTCCAGCTCGCGCGTGAAAAAATACCCAGATCGGCCGTAATGGCCTGCTCCAAATTTGCGACGAAGCCGTAATTCGTGCGCACGTGGCGTGTTTGCGTAATGTCGGGATAATCCGGGGTGGTGACGGGCATAGCTAGTGCATCCGCATAGCCGCCCATGTTGGCGATATTCGCCCAGCCCATCAAACGGAACTTGCCGGGCTGCGAGAACAGCGAATATCGCAATTCCAATTCGCCGATGTACTCGCCGCGCTCCGAGATATGAATGTCGTAACTGTTGGCGTTGGAGACGGCAGGCACCAGGAAATACCCGGCACGGATCGCCCAGGATTTCTGGTTCAGTTCCGCAGCCGCGCCCCACGTGTAGCCGATCTTGTCCATGGTTACGTCGTAGGAGCCGCAGCAATACATATTCCAATTGAGGAAATCGACACGCGGATCGTGAGAATAACTGTTGCCCTCGAAGATATCGAGAACTGCGAACCTGCCGGCCGTGACGGTGATCCGGGAGATATCCTGCTTTCCGGCGAGCTGGTTCGGACCGTCCTCGATGGTCTCCTGCTCGCCGCCAAGGCCGAAGGTTTGCCGTACAAACACACGTGCGATATCGATACGCGGCATCGGGAAGTTCGATTTTTGCGCTTCTCCGTTGGGGAAGCCGGCGACGCCCAGCGTGTTATTCAGACCAAAGCCCTGCATGAGTTCCGGGTTGATATAGACTTCGGTGCCATCCCACGGACGATAGCCGACGAAGGCCGTTGCGCTTGTCGTATTCTGGATCTGACTGGCGCCCGTTAGGCTGTTCGTCCCTTGATAGGGCGAGCGGAAAGCGGGATAGCCCTGCTCGATCAAGGTAAGCTGCCCGTGGACATTCCAGCTATAGGGATCGATCGCCCAGGAGTCGCCGACGTCGCGAGATTTTAGTGTTTCACCTGTCCAGTCGAGCTTCCGATTGAGTCCAAGCCGAACACTGTTGAGGTCAACCGTGGTCGATTCGTAACCGGTGCCCGACGGAAAAGTGCCGCTGGCTTTTCCCAAGCGGTCGTAGAGATATTCCAATCTGGCGGTCCAGCCCGGCGCGATGGCAAGTTCAGCGCCGGCGCCTAGCGCCCAGCCCGTGCGCATTCGCAAAACCTTGTCCTCGTTGCCGGTCAAGCTCGAGCCCTCAAGGAAACGCGCTTGGGACCACGCGAATCCCCCGGTCGCGTAGAAAAGCCAGTGGTCGAATGCGTAACCCGCCCGGCCGCGCACCGTCGAGACGAAGTCGAGCTTTTCGGTAACAGAACTGAATGGAGTCGTTCGAGCCGAAACGATACCGTCATCGAGATAGTTCGGGAACGAGATATCTCCTTCAATTCCGAGAAGCAGCCGCGACGGCAGCAGATAATTGTAGCCGAACTGCAACCCGCCGAAGAGGCTGCCGAATGAGGAATTGGCAGTCGTCGGGTTTGGATCGGACAGTATGTTACGCCCGTATCCTCGGCCGTACCCGACATGGCCGCCGACATAAAACCCTGACCAATCGTAGTTCGCGATTGGAAGCGCTTTGAGCGGCATCGAGATCGAGTTGGGAACGGCGACGTCTGCCGCGAGACAATCTGTCACCATCAAAAAACACCTTGCCGCGACACAAACGCACGCAAGCAGAGTTGTTTCGATGCATTTAGGCACAGGGCCCCCGCGATAATATCGATCTGACGTGAAACAAGTTGATGATGAAGACGTCAAGCTAAGGAAATTGGAATCAATCCAACCTAGCATAGAGGTCGTATCGCTTGAAGCGATAGACCAGGAACGATATCCCCCAGCTCACGACGAACAGCGCAACGATGCCGTAGCCGAGCGCGCCGAAATTATCGTTCAGGTCAGAGATCGCGTTCCAAAAGACGCCCTGCAAATGAAACTGATCCGCGATCAGGCCGAGCGTCTCGACGCCACCGACCACCACCGCTACCAGCACCGACACCGACGTAATGGTCAGATTGTAGAACAGCTTGCGCATGGGATTTCGATACGCCCAGCCGTAAGCGCCCAGCATCAGCACGCCGTCAGTGGTGTCGACGAGTGTCATGCCGGCTGCGAACAGCGCCGGGAAAATCAGCAGCGACCAGCTGGAGACCGCATTGGAGGCCTGAGCCGAGAGGCCGAACAGGCTGATCTCGCTCGCCGTCTCGAAACCAAGCGCGAACAACAGACCCAGCGGATAAAGATGCCAGCTTTGCGAAACGAATCTGAAGAGTGGCCTGAACAGCCGCGCAAGCCAGCCGCGTTGCTGCAACAGCGCGTCAATGTCCTCTTCGGTTACGCTATCGCCGCGCTCGACCAACCGAATGGTCCGGTATACGCCGCGCAATACAATGAGATTTGCGATGGCGATGAGGAAGAGAAACAGCGCCGACGCCGATGTTCCGACGATGCCGCCGATTTCGCGATAAGAAGCGAGTTTATCGCTCAGCGTGTTTGCCGTCAGGGCCACGGCAAGCGAAGCGAATACGACGACGGTCGAATGCCCCAATGCAAAGAAGAAGCCGACAGCAACCGGCCGCTTTCGATCTTGCATCAGCTTCCGCGTCACGTTGTCGATGGCGGCAATGTGGTCTGCGTCGATCGCGTGACGAAGCCCAAGGCTGTACGCCAGCACAGCGGTTCCAATGAGTACCGGCTGATGCGCAAACTCGGCGAAGGCCCATGCCCAAGCCGACACATTGGCGAAAATGAGAATGCCGTAAATGGCGACGATCCGCCCCCGAAAGCCGAGCAATTCGGGAATGGACTCGTTCCTCAGAAGAATCGATTTCGCACGCGCGGCCATGGCGGCCCCTCCATCCGCAAGACATCTTCAATCATGTCACCGCAGCGAAAGAACCGCCCCATGCGCGCGCACCGCACGCCGGAAGGATGACGTGTCTAGGCCGGTCTCCTGGCTCGCGGGTCATAGCCCTTCTCCGCCTTCCCGGGCTTTGTCAGAAAAGCCCAGTGGCATTTTCGAAGAAGGACTCACCGCCTACAGTTGCGGGCGCAGCTTTGGATTTGGTTCGCCTTCAATCACGAGCGAACCGCGCCAAATTCCCTTTGCTGATCGACATGACCAGCACTCCTAAACACGAACAGCTGAAACTATCCCTGACTTCTTGTCAATGCTCGGAAACATTTTCGCTTTCGTAAGGAGGCGCCAACAGGTCGCGGCGCGTGCGCGCCTGATGACAGGCCAGCGCGCCAAATGTGGCCGTCGTCCCTGCGAAAGCCGGGACCCATAACCGCCGATTTCCATTGTTGGCAAAGGCAACTGCCACCGCGCTTCGACCGAGCGACAGCGGCGCCGCGATGAGCGCAATTGCGCGCACGCTAGGGGTCCCGGCTTTCGCAGGGACGACGGTGCGGACGCCCCCGTTCAGGAATGGCGTTGCGCGGTCATCACGATCCGGATCAGGTCGGCGGCATTCCTGGCGCCGAGCTTTTTCATGATGTTGGCGCGATGATCCTCGATGGTGCGCGGGCTGATCCCAAGGTGGCGTCCGGCCTCCTTGTTGGAAGCGCCGGCGGTGAACTGCTCCAGCACTTCGCGCTCGCGCCGCGTCAATGGTTCCTTCCCTGGAAAATGCAGGGAAGCGATGTCTGACGCCGAACCGTCGGCCTGGCGGCGGGCATAGGCCCCGATCGCTTCGTCCAGCCGGGCCACGATTTCGCTGCCCCGGAACGGCTTTTCGATGAAGTCCAGCGCGCCGCTCTTGATGGCGTCGACCGCCATCGCGATATCGCCCTGGCCCGAGATCATGAAGATCGGTGCGGGATAGTCCTCGCCGTGAAGCTCTTTGAGAATATCGAGGCCGGATTTGCCGGGAATGTTCACGTCGAGCAGGATGCAGGAGGGAGTCCTGCTCCGGGCCACCACCAACAGCGCGGCGCCGTCCGCGAAGCAGATCACCTGATAGCCTCCTGCCGACAAAACCATCGAGAGGGTTTCGCGAACCGCAGGATCGTCATCAACCACGAAAATCTCGCCCCGGGGGGCTAATTTCTCGCCCATGTGCCCATCGTCCATAGCAGTGAAAAATGACGCCCACGCGCCGAACGGCACCGCACTGGTACAGATTCGACTAGGCCATATTTGTAAGGGAGCAAGACCTAGCGCACAAGTAGCGCCGGGGCGTTACGCTCTGCTAAGTCAAGGCGCAACCAGCGTCGAATCGCTGTAGCGGGCCTTGGCGCAGCCCGCATTTTCTTTTCAAATTGTCGGGAAATGCCCGTCAGAGCCCGTTCAGCCGCCGATCAGAGCTTCATGATTTGACGGGCCGCCGGGCCGCTTTTTCTTGTGCTTTCCTTTAAGGAACTGGACGTCAATTTCGGTGCCGTTGACGCGAACCAGCTCGCATCGGCGATAGGCGAGGCCGGTCGACGAGAGCAGCAGAAAGAACTCCTTGAGATTGAGGCCTTGTATGGAACCCTCGACGGTCAGTACCGCTTCGTTGTCCGAAATGGCGTTGAGCAGACAGTCGCGGCGCCACGTTCCGTCAATACCCATGATGCAGACGCCGTATCCCCGGCTGAAGGTCACGCGCTCGGGTCCTTTGGCGTCGTCTGTCATCGGTCACAGCGCCCCCATCGCAACGGCCCTGGGCATGGCCGCGGCAACGGGTGGGGTCCTTGCAACGGTCGCGCGCGCGCCGTTGGGCCGATAGAGGCCGCGCTTCTCGGGATAGGGTTTGAAGGCCTCGGTCAGCCCGACCACGGTTTCCGCCGCACCAAGCGCGAGAAAGCCGTCCGGCTCGATGATTTTGGCGAGGCGATTGAAAATGTTGATCTTGGTATCCTGATCGAAATAGATCAGGACGTTGCGGCAGAAGATCACGTCGAAGACGGCGAGCTCCGAAAAATCGTGCAGCAGATTGAACTGGCGGTGCTGCACCATGGCGCGGATGTCGGGATTGATCTGCCAGAGCTCTCCGATCTGCTTGAAGTATTTGACCAGCATTTGGATCGGCAGGCCGCGCTGGACCTCGAATTGGCTGTAGATGCCCGCCTTGGATTTCTCGAGCACTTCCTGCGAAAGGTCGGTGGCGAGGATTTCGACCCGCCAGCCGGCGAGGGCTGCGCCCATTTCCTTCAGGCACATCGCCAGCGAATACGGTTCCTGGCCGGTCGAACCGGCGGCGCACCAGATCCGCAAGCTCTTGCGGCCTGCGCGCGCCTGCAGGATTTCGGGCATGATCGAACCCCGAAAGTGCTCGAACGGAACCTTGTCGCGAAAGAAGAAGGTCTCGTTGGTGGTCATGGCCTCGACCACCTGGGAGATGAGGCTAGCCGATCCGCCCTTCATCTTCTGCACGAGTTCGCTGATACCGGACAGGCCGACTTTCCGCGACAGCGGAAGCAACCGGCTTTCGATCAGATATTGCTTGTCACTGGACAGATCGAGACCGGAATGGTCCTTCAGGAGCTTGCGCAAATATTCATAATCGGGCGGGGTCATGGGCGTCCTCCCGCTGCGAAGTGCGACGATCTCGGGTGGGTATCGCCAGGCGATACGTGTCGAGCATCTTCAGTGATATTTGGTTCAGCACTCATATCTCGACCTACTCAAACGCTACAGTTACGGAAAAAAACGGATTAGACCGGCGCCGAGTATTGGATCAGGCCGACTTCCTGGAACTTCGCTGCGACGATGTCCTTGTCGAACGGCTTCATGATGTACTCGTTGGCGCCGGCCTGGATGGCGCGCGAGATATGGTCGATGCCGTTCTCAGTGGTGCAGAACACCACCTTGGGCTGGTCGCCGCCGGGCATGCGCCGCAAATTGCAGAGGAACTCAAAACCGTCCATCACTGGCATGTTCCAGTCGAGCAGGATGGCGTCGGGCAGTCCGCGCTTGCAGACTTCCAATGCCTTCTCGCCATCCTCGGCTTCGACGATCTGGAAATCCAGCGCTTCCAGGATGCGCCGTGCAATCTTACGGATGACACTTGAGTCATCGACGACAAGACATGTTCTCATTTCAGGTTTCTCCCAACTGGAACTTATGCGGCGAGTGAAGTTTTGGGCGCAAGTTCGAGGACGCGATCGACGTCGAGGACGACCATGAGCTGACCGTCGAGGCAATGCACGCCGCCCGGCCACCGATATCCTTGACGCTTTCACGTTCCCGTTAATTTTATTGTCCGTGCTAATACGGGGTTGACAGACGTGTAGTAGCCGAAGTGCGACAATAGCTGAGCGTCATTGCCGGGCTGCCCCGGAAATCCGTCTACTTTGCCAAGAATCTGATCGAGAATCTGATGAAGTTTGATGGATCCGCGGGTCAAGTCCGCGCATGACGCCTCGTGGGTGTGGCGATTGACATCCGTTGAAATCGATCAGATGCCGGGCTCACCTCACCGCGCTCAGGTCGAAAGCGGCGGGGTTTCCCCCGCCGCCTCGATTGTTGGTAGAGCCGGGCTCAGCGCAGCAGCTGGAGCACGCTCTGCTGCGACTGGTTGGCCAGCGACAGCGCGGACACTGCGATCGACTGCCGGGTTGCAAGCGCCTGGCTGTTGGCCGCTTCCTCATTGGTGTCGGCCAGGTTGGAGGAGCCGGTCTGCAGCACGTTGATCAGGTTCTTCGAAAAATCCTGACGGATCTGCACGATCGACAGGTTCGAACCCAAGGCGGAGGCTTCCGAGCGCAGCGAGCTAGAGGCGGAGGAAAGGCCCGCGATGACCTTGTTGGTAGAGGCGTTGTCGATGAAGTCGGTGCCGAGCGTGATTTCGACGGCGGCTACGATCGCATCGACGCAGCGGCCGCGATCAGCGCTATCGTCGAGCGCTTCGCACCTCTAGTCGCATCGCGTTCGTGAAACAGAGCAGCGCGCGCGTCAGGCTGCGAGCGCGCGGCGGATCATCTTCGCAAGGTCGACCTTGCGATACGGCTTTGCCAACAGCAGCGCGCTGGCGTCGAGGCGCCGATCTTCAACCAGGGACTTTCCCGCATAACCGGAAGTGAACAACAGCTTGATCGAGGGCCTGCGGTTCAACGCTTCAATGGCGAGCTGCCATCCGTTGATCGAACCAGGCATCATCACGTCGGTAAACAATAGATCGATTTCCGCGCCTTGATCGATCAGCGCCAAAGCCTCGGTGGCATTGCCGGCGGCGAGCGTCCGGTAGCCGAGGCTTTGGATCTGCGCGACGACGTATCGGCGCACCATGATGTCGTCCTCGACAACCAGGATCGCTTCGTCGCCGCCTTCGATGTGCGCCTCGCTCGAGTCTTGTGTTCGCGACCGGGCCGGCCCTTCCGCCCTCGGCAATCGAATTTCGACAGAAGTTCCGCGATCGGCTCTGCTGTGCACGTCGATATCGCCATCGGATTGCCTGATGAAGTCCCTGACGGCGCCGAGATCGCCGAACGCCCGCGCCAGATCGTCAGCGGAAATCCCGTGGCCCGAGACGTGGGCTGCGATCACGACGGGGGCGGCAGCGCCGGCCATGTCGTCGTCGCCACAACTCGGCATGGCGCCTGCGGTCTCGAAGCTGAGCTTCCCGCCGTCCGGCATGGCGTCGCGCGCCGCGATCGCGACCTGGAGCAGCGCCGACATCAGCCGGCTGGCGTCGATCCAGGCCGACGGGACGTCGGTTGCCAGCACCGTGTCGATCTCGATCTGCTCGCCGAGCGTGGGCCGCAGCAAACGCGCCGCCTCGACGATCAATGCATTGACGTCGACCGCGCGAGGTGGCGAGGGCTGGCCGCGCGCGAACGCCAGCAGATGCGATGTCAGGTTGGCGCCACGCGCCGCCGCCTCGCCAATCAATTCTGCGACGGCTGCAAGTTGCGGCTGGTCTGCAACCGCATCGGCCAGGATCTCGATGGTTCCGCTGATGACCGTGAGGATGTTGTTGAAGTCATGGACCACGCCGCCGGTGAGCTGTCCGACGATCGCCATCCTTTGGGTCTGACAGCTAAGCGCTTCCGCGGCCTCCGCCGTCGGGCACTGCTGAAGCCTTGCTTCGGTTTCCTCGTGCGTCCGTCCCCTCATCTCAAATGATCGGGATCGTTAGCGTAGCTGAGCGACGTTTGGAGCGTGCGACTTCGCTTCCGCCAGGCATTCGTTGATCGCCGTCAACAGCGCGATCGGCGTGAACGGCTTGCGCAGGCAGCGCGAGGCGCCGAGCTCGAGCGCCATCCGCAGGAAATCCGGCGCCGGCGTGTTGAGATTGGCAAAGGCATAGCCGGACATCGCGATCAAGGGAATCGTCGGTGCGCGCTCGTGAAAAATCCTGATCGATTCGAAGCCGCGCATATGCGGCATGAAAATATCGACGATCATCAAATCAAAGTGGCTGTCTTCAAGGGCGCGCAGCCCGGCCTCGCCGCCATCGGCGATGGTCACCTGAAAATCGTGTCGTTCAAGATAGATCTCGATGGCCATGCAGACCATCGGGTCATCGTCGACGACGAGAATACGTTGCATGTTAGCCCCCAGACGCAGAGCCGTTCGTTTCGGCAGTTCGGCAATCCCAGAATCGTAATGCACACGACCCCCCTTTGCCTTCAAATAAAGTTGACTTCAGTTACAACCCCCTCAACGGCGCCAGTAAAATGCAGCCAACGCCGATAATTTTTCGAGCATATCGTTTTACCGGCACCGTCAGGCGCGACAGACCTTGCCCTCGATCGCAGCCTGACGGGTTCAGCCCGTGAGAGCCTCCTCCTCCTCCGACCCGCTTGAGGATTTGACGATACGATGCGGTTCGGACAGTGCGCCGGTAACGGCGGCGAGCGTCGCCAGATGCCTTCGATGAGGCTCGGCCCCCGACGGGCATTCGTCGATCACGCCGAGCAAGGTCGTTGGCCGAAACGGCTTGCGCAGGCAGCGCGTCGCGCCAAGTTTCTTGGCCATTCTCAGGAAGTCGGGACCGGACGCGTCCGGAACAGAGAAGGCGGATCCGGAAATCGCGATCAGCGGCACGCTCGGCGCGTGCTCGTGGAACATCCTGATCGATTCGAAACCGCGCATATTGGGCATGAAGATATCGACAATCATCAGATCGAACGTTACCTTCTCGAGGGCGGCGAGACCCTTGGTTCCACCATCGGCGATCGAGACCTTAAAACCATACCGCTTGAGCCAAGCGCGAATGGCCAAACCGATATGCGGATCGTCATCGACTACCAGAACGCGGCGCATAGCAATTCCCCGCACGTCCGTGTGCGTTCGACTGATCCCCGTATTGATCGCACTGATTTTCGCTGCCGCGAAATCAGCGCGTTATTCTCATTTCCGCCGCAAAGTCACTGATTCGTCTGCCCTGCAGCGTGTATAGGCCCTGCTATGCGGCTGACCGGCTTGCGCAATTGACCCACCACATTATGTCTTTTTCGCCGGTCACTTTACACACGAGCCAGTACACAGGTGACGAGAGACAGATCGAGCTCCCGCCTTTTCGGCAGGAGTGTCTATGCGTTCGGGTCAGCATCCGCGTAATCTTCTGCTGCAAGCGTTGCCCGCGGCAGAATTCGAAGCGTTGCGGCCGCGGCTGGAACTGGTCGAGCTGGTCAAGGACACTGTCCTGGTCGAAGCTGGCGCTCCCTCGACGCATGTCTATTTGCCGCACAGCGGGGTCATCTCGCTGATGGTCCGCCTGTCGGAGGGGCAGTCCGTTGAGGTGGTGATGATCGGCCGCGACAGCCTGTTCGGCGCTTCGGCCGCGCTCGACGGCGGCATATCGTTGACCGACGCGGTCGTGGTCCTGCCCGGCACCGCCGCAATGCTCAGTGTCGCGGATTTTCGCGCCGCCGCCGAGCGGAGCGCTGCCCTGCGTCGCCTCGTCGCGCGGCATGAGCAGGCGCTGTTCGCGCAGGCCCAGCAATCGGTCGCATGCAATGCATCGCACACGGTCGAAGCGCGGTTGTCGCGCTGGCTGTTGCGCGTGCGGGAGCTGAGCGACAGCGAAACCTTGCCGCTGACCCAGGAATTTCTCGCGCAGATGATCGGCGTGCAACGCAACGCGGTTTCGATCGTCGCCCATGCGCTGCAGAAGGCGGGAATGATCCGCTACAGCCGGGGTCATATCGAGATCACGGACGCAGACCGGCTCCTGGAGACGACCTGCGAATGCTACCGTGCGGTCAAGGCGAAGCGCGACCGATTGCTGAAGCCGCCGAACTGACGTTTTGCGACAAGATTCCGAACAAAACGCTTGCCAAACGAAAGCGGGTTGAAGCGTGACCACATTATTTGCACGATAGCGCGCATAGCGGCGGAACCGGCGCAGGAAGATGCGCGTATATACCGAGTATCCTTGCCAACACAACCTGTAAGGGTCATGCTCTATGTTAGATTGCGTGCATAGATATTGGTGGCTCTAGAGGCCGGTTGTACTCCGACAGGAGAGATGAGCATGGACTCGGCTCCTCGCTCACCCAATGGGTTTTTGGCAGCGCTTGCTGCCGACGATTTCGAACTGATCCGGCCACATCTGCGAACCGTGGATCTGGTCCAGGAGACCGTGCTGGTCGAGGTCGACGAAACGCTCAAACGCGTCTACCTGCCGCACCGGGGCGTGATCTCTCTGATCGTACGGTTGGCAAAGGGAGAACATATTCAGATCGCGATGATCGGCCGCGACAGCATCTACGGCTCATTTTCCGCCCTTGGCGATTCGACCGCGCTCAATAGCGCGGTGGTGCTGGTGTCCGGCGTCGCCTCGGCGCTCGACGTCGATCGTCTCCGGGCTGCCGCCGAGCAGAGCGCAACGTTGCGGGCGGCGCTGGTTCGGCATGGGCTTGCGGTTTACGCACAGATCCAGCAGACCGCCGGCTGCAATGCCACCCACACGGTGGAATCCCGTCTGGCACGATGCCTGTTGCACACCCACGACATGGCCGGCGACGACGAACTGGTGCTGACGCAGGAATCGATGGCGCAGATGATCGGCGCGCGTCGCAACTCGGTCTCGCTGGTGGCCAATACGCTGCAGCAGGCCAAATACATTCACTACAGCCGGGGGCATCTCGAGATCATCGATCCGGATGGCCTCAGCAAGACCTCCTGCGAATGCTACGCGGCGGTCAAGGCTCACTACAACAGATTGGTCCGGCCGCGCTGCCTCTCTTGAATATTGGCCTGTCGAGAGACGTGGTCGCGCCCGCGGGGGTGAACGGCCGTGCCGACGGTATTTATGTGGTCATTGCTTTCCGGTGGCATCGCGCACCCCGAGAACCGCGGCTCCCGGCGGGCCACCCTCAACCGTCGGCAAATTTGTTGAGCCGAAATTAACGGGCTGTTCAATGAACCCTGATAATTGTCGCAATGCCGACGAGCGCAAGCTCAACAAGCGTCGATGACAGTTCGCACGCTCAAGGTATCTCGCTGGTACTCGTCAACTTGAACTGCGCGGAGCAAGGACATGGCTTTTGATTTGTCGATGCCGATCCTGGTGGTCGATGACTACAACACCATGATCCGGATTATCCGCAATCTTCTGAAGCAGATCGGATTAGAGAATGTCGACGATGCCAGCGACGGATCGGCAGCCCTCGCCAAGATGCAGAGCAAGAAGTACGGCCTCGTGATCTCCGACTGGAACATGGAGCCGATGACCGGCTACGACCTGCTCAGGGAAGTCCGCGCCAGCCCGGAACTTTCGCAGACGCCTTTCATCATGATCACCGCGGAGTCGAAGACGGAAAACGTCATCGCTGCGAAGAAGGCCGGCGTCAGCAACTACATCGTTAAGCCGTTCAACGCCGC
>DATBYN010000152.1:0-14813 GCA_036513695.1 Bradyrhizobium sp.
GACGATGGCGGCGCGCTTTTCGCCAAGCGCTGAAACCAGCGCGACCATGTCGCCGACGGTATCGAACAGGCTGTACGCACCCACATCGGCCGGCGCGCTGCTTCGTCCAAACCCCCGCATGTCCGGCGCGACAACGCGAAACCCCGCCGCCGCGATGGCCGGGAGTTGATGCCGCCAGGAATAGGACAGTTCCGGCCAGCCATGGCAGAGAACAACCAGCGGGCCTTCGCCCTGCTCGAGCAGGAAGATATCGATCGAGTTGGCGGAAATGGTGCGTGAGGTTGGCATCGCGTTTCCGCCCCCGTTTCCAGGATTCTATCGAGTGATCCCGGCACGACACTCTAAGGTTGTTCGAGCGGCGCTGCAATCCGTACTGCGATGCTGACAAAAACCTGTGTTGTTTGCGGTACTTCCAACTGTTAGAACGCCGGCCTGAAGGCATTTTCCGATGGCATCCGAACGACTACCGCACCGCACATCAGGAGCAGCGAGGGGATGGATCTCGCACAGCCTGGTTGCGGCTCTCTTGATCGGGGCCGTGGCATGGGGCGGCCTGGTCTACGCCGCCAACCAGAGCGTCCAGGGCGCCAAGAAGGAGGAGGGCGGCTTCGACGGCGATGCGCCGACCGCGATCCTGATCGAGGCTACCAGTGGCAGCGTGCTGTGGGAGAAGAACGCTGACGAGCTGCGGGCGCCGTCGAGCATGATGAAGCTGATGACGGCGGAGGTGGTGTTCCACGCCATCAAGCAGGGCGAAATCAAACTGAGCGACGAATATCACGTCAGCGAAAACGCCTGGCGCAAGGGCGGGGCGCCCTCGGGCACCTCGACCATGTTTGCCGCCATCCACAGCAAGATTGCCGTGGACGACCTCCTCCACGGCGCCATCATTCCAAGCGGCAACGATGCCTGCATCGTGCTGGCGGAGGGGATGGCCGGCAGTGAGCGTGCCTTTGCCGAGATGCTGACCAAGCGGGCGCGCGAACTCGGCATGACCCAATCGACGTTTGGTAATTCGAACGGGCTGCCCGACCCCGGCAACAAGATGACGGTGCGCGAATTGGCAAAACTCGCGCGCTACGTCATCCTGACCTATCCTGAATTTTACAAGTTGTTCGGCGAGAAGGAATTCACCTGGAACAAGATCCGTCAGCAGAACCGCAATCCGCTGCTGAATTCGCTCGAAGGCGCTGACGGGCTGAAGACCGGATATACCAAGGAGGGCGGCTACGGCATGGTCGGGTCCGCGGTGCAGAATGGTATCCGGCTGATCGTCGTCGTCAACGGCCTCGAGGATCCCGACGACCGTGCGACGGAAGCCAAGAAAATGCTGGAATGGGGATTCCGCAATTTCGAGGCGCGCACGCTGTTCGCGGCGCAGCAGCCGGTCGGCTATGCCAAGGTGTTTGGCGGCGACACCCGTTCGGTGAAACTCGCAAGTCCCGAACCGATCAAGGTGATGGTCTCGAAAAACGGCGGCGACAAATTGATCGCGCGCGTGGTCTATAACGGACCGGTGCGGGCGCCGATCGAGGCCGGCCAGCAGGTCGGGTTCGTCAAGGTATGGCGAGGCGCCAACATCGCGGTGGAGGCGCCGGTCTATGCGGCGGAATCGATCGGCAGGGGATCGACGATGCGGCGGGCGATCGACGGGGCGAGCGAACTCGTGATCGGAATGTTTCGTGCCGGCGCCGAGAAGCTCTGACGATGGCCGAAGCAGCGGTCAAAAGAATTCCCGGGCGCGGCCGATTTATCACCTTCGAGGGTGGCGAGGGCTCCGGCAAATCGACCCAGATCAAGACGCTGGCGGAACGCCTGAACACGGCAAAACTGCGCGCCATTGTCACGCGCGAGCCCGGCGGATCGCCGGGAGCTGAAATCATCCGGCATCTCGTTTTGTCCGGCATGGGCAAGCTATTGGGGCCCGATGCGGAAACGCTGTTGTTTGCAGCCGCGCGCGACGACCATGTCCGTACCGTCATAAAACCCGCGCTCAGCCAGGGCATATGGGTGTTGTGCGACCGCTTTTCGGATTCGACGCGCGCCTATCAGGGCAGGCTGGAACAGGTAGCGCCAGCCATCCTGAACGCGATGGAGCGGGTCACCATCGGCGATCTCAAGCCGGATCTGACAATTATTCTGGATGTTCCGGTCGAGGTAGGGCTGCAACGCGCGGCGAGCCGCCGCGGTAACGGTGTGCCGGACCGGTTCGAGGCAGAGGACATAAAGTTCCATCAGGATTTGCGCGAGGCCTACCGGCAGATCGCGGCCAGCGAGCCGGAGCGGTGCGTGCTGATCGATGCCACCGCGGATGCCTCAACCGTTGCCGCTCTCGTCTGGACCGCCTTGCGCGACCGTTTCTTCACTGCCAGCGCCGGCAGCGTGGCTAGTTCGGCATGAGCGCCCGTCAGGTCGAGCCGCAGATTTCGGCAGTCCATCCGCGCCAGACCGCCGCGCTGTTCGGACATCGCGACGCCGAGACGGCGCTATTGAGCGCTTTCCGCAGCGGGCGTATCCCGCATGCCTGGCTGATCGGAGGCGCGGCCGGCATCGGCAAGGCAACGCTGGCCTATCGCATGGCGCGTTTCGTGCTCGCGCATCGCAATCCGCTTGCACCCGAGGTGCAACGCGCCGAGACGCTCTCGGTCGATCCGTCCGATCCGGTCGCGCGCCATGTCGCAGCCGGCGCGCATGGCGGCCTGCTCGTGCTGGAGCGGACGCACAACGACAAGGGCGTCTTGCGAACTGTGATCACCGTCGACGAGACCCGGGAGACGATTTCGTTCTTCGGCTCGACCGCGGCCGTTGATGGCTGGCGGGTCTGCATCGTCGATACGGTGGATGAGCTCAATCCCAACGCCGCCAACGCGTTGTTGAAAATTCTCGAGGAGCCGCCGCGGCAATCGCTGTTCCTGCTCGTCAGCCATGCGCCGGCGCGGGTGTTGCCGACCATCCTGTCGCGCTGTCGCAAATTGGCGTTGCGACCGCTTGCAGTCGATGACGTTGTCGCTGCGGCCGCGCAAGCCGCTGGCCTTGCGACCGACGATTCCGCGCTGGCTGAGGCGGCAGAAGCGGCGGAGGGCAGCGTCGCGCGCGCACTGACGCTATTGGGCGGCGATGCCCTAAAACTTCAGCAGCGAACCGCAGCGTTACTGGCGACCTTGCCGCGGGTCGACCCCCGCGAGCTTCATGCGCTCGGCGATGCGCTCGGCGGCAGCGACCGGGTAGCGCTGGCGGCGTTCGTGGACAGTGTCGACCGCTGGGTCAGCCAGCGCCTGCACCATGACGACGCCAATGCCAACGCCAACCTTCCCCGCCTTGCACGGCTGGCGGAGGTGTGGGAAAAGATCAACCGCGCCGCGCGCGACACCGCAGACTATAATCTCGAGCGAAAGCCGCTGGTTTTCTCGGTCTTCGGGCTACTCGCGGAGGTGACCGGCTGACAGGCCGGTTTAGCCAATCGATATCACCGCACGTCGTTTGAAGAGCGATGAAAGGCCTTCGCAACTATGGCGAACGCGACCAATTTGCCCCGTGAGACGTTCTACATCACGACCGCCATCGCGTACCCGAATGGCGTGCCGCATATCGGCCATGCCTATGAGGCGATCGCGACCGATGCGCTGGCGCGCTTTGCGCGGCTCGACGGCAAGGATGTGTTTTTTCTCACCGGAACCGACGAGCACGGGCTGAAAATGGTGCAGACCGCGGAAGCCGAGGGGCTGCCGACGATGGAAGTCGCGACCCGGAATGCCGCGCGTTTCAAAGAGATGGATGAGCGGCTGAACGTCTCCTTCGACCGTTTCATCCGCACCACCGAAGAGCAGCACCATCGCTCCAGCAAGGAAATCTGGAAGCGGATGGCGGACAATGGCGACATCTATCTGGACAGCTACGCCGGCTGGTATTCGGTGCGCGACGAGGCCTATTACGCCGAGGACGAAACGGTTGTCGGCGACGACAAGGTGCGGCGCGGGCCGCAGGGCACGCCGGTCGAATGGGTCGAGGAAGAAAGCTATTTCTTCAAATTGTCCGCGTACCAGAACAGGCTGCTGGCGCTCTACCAGAGCCAGCCCAACTTCATCGGCCCCGACTCGCGCAAGAACGAAGTGATCAGCTTCGTCAAAAGCGGATTGCGGGACCTGTCGATTTCGCGAACCACCTTCGATTGGGGCGTCAAGGTCCCGACCGATCCGAAGCACGTGATGTATGTCTGGGTCGACGCCCTGACCAACTACATCACCGGCGTCGGCTTTCCCGACGAGAGCGATCCGAACTGGCGCTATTGGCCGGCCGACGTTCACATCATCGGCAAGGACATCATCCGCTTTCACGCGGTATACTGGCCTGCGTTCCTGATGTCGGCGGGTATTCCCGTGCAGAAGCGCGTCTATGCGCACGGGTTCCTGTTCAGCCGCGGTGAAAAGATGTCGAAATCGGTCGGCAATGTCGTCGATCCGTTCAACCTTGCCGACCAATACGGCGTCGATCAGGTCCGCTATTTCTTCCTGCGCGAGGTGCCGTTCGGGCAGGACGGCAACTATAGCCACGAAGCCATTGTCGCCCGCATCAATGCCGACCTTGCCAACGACCTCGGCAATCTGGCGCAGCGCTCGCTGTCGATGATCGCAAAACAATTTCAGGGCGAGCTGCCGGAGCCCGGCGCCTTCGCCGACAACGATGAGGCGATCCTGGCGCAGGCCGATGGCATGGTTGCACTCGCCCGCAACGCGATGGCGACCCAGCAGATTCATCAGGCGCTCAATGCGGTCTGGGCGGTGGTTGCGGAAGCCAACCGCTATTTCGCGGGCGAGGCGCCCTGGGCACTGGCGAAAACCGATCCTGCGCGCCAGGCAACGGTGCTTTATGTCACCGCCGAAGTCGTGCGCCAGATCGCCATTCTCGCGCAGCCGGTAATGCCGGAGTCATCGACGAAATTGCTGGATAGTCTCGGCATCCCGCAAGGTGAGCGCGATTTTGCAAGCTTGGGCGGGGCGACGCGCATCAAGCCCGGCACCGTGCTGCCGGCTCCGGTGCCGGTGTTCCCGCGCCATGTCGCACCGACGGCGGCTTGAACGGATCAAGCCAGATGCTCGTCGACAGCCACTGCCATCTCGATTTTCCCGACTTCGCCGATGACCTCGACGGCATCGTGGCGCGGGCTGCGGCCGTGGGCATCGGACGCATCGTCACCATCTCGACGCGGGTCAGGCGTCTCGGCGAGTTGCTGAAAATCGCCGAGCGATATCCAAACGTCTATTGTTCGGTCGGCACCCATCCGCATCACGCCGATGAGGAAGATGGCATTGCTGCCGACGAATTGATCGAGCGGACGCACCATCCCAAGGTGGTGGCGCTGGGCGAGGCCGGGCTCGATAATTTCTACGACAACGGCTCACCCGAAGCGCAGGAGCGCGGCTTTCGCGCCCATATCGCGGCCGCCCGCGCGACCGGCCTGCCGCTGGTCATCCACACCCGCGACGCCGACGAGGGCTGCGGGCGCATTCTCGAAGACGAAATGAAAAGGGGATCGTTCCGCGCCGTGCTGCACTGTTACACCGGCGGGCGGGAGCTGGCGATGAAGGCCATCGAGCTGGGGCTGTCGATCTCGTTCACGGGCATTTTGACATTCAAGAAGTCGCAAGCCTTGCGCGATCTTGCCGCCGAGCTTCCATCCGATCGCATCATGGTCGAGACCGACGCGCCGTATCTGGCGCCCGGCAAGTTTCGCGGCAAGCGCAACGAACCGTCTTACGTGGTCGAGATCGCAAAAGTGCTGGCGGAAACCCGTGGCGTTTCGCTCGAAGAAATCTCGCGCCAGACCACCGAGAATTTCTTCCGGCTATTTTCGAAAGTGCCGACCGCATGACGCTGACGCTGACCATTTTGGGCTGCGGATCCTCGGCCGGCGTCCCGCGTCCCGCACTCGGCTGGGGCAAGTGCGATCCCAACAATCCGAAAAACCGTCGCCGCCGCTGTTCGCTGCTGGTCGAACGAGGTTCGGACAGCGGGCTGACGCGGATCGTGATCGATACCTCGCCCGATCTGCGCGAGCAGTTGATCGATACCGATGTCGATCACATCGACGCGGTGTTTTTGACCCATCAACATGCCGACCAGACTCATGGCATGGATGATTTGCGTTCAGTCGTGCTGCATCAGCGCCGGCGCATTCCGGTGTATCTGAACCAGTCGACCGCGGACGATATCATGCAGCGGTTTTCCTATTGCTTCGTATCGCCGCCGGGCAGCGACTATCCGCCGATCCTGGACCACCATTCGATTGAAACTGGCGAAAGTCGCAGCATCGAAGGCAAGGGTGGCCCGGTGACGCTTTCCGCGTTCATCATGCAACACGGCAATATCCCTGCGCTCGGTTATCGCATTGGCGATGCCGCCTATACGCCCGATGTCAGCGACATCCCGGCCGAGAGCTGGCCGTACTTGAGGGATCTCGATCTCTGGATCATCGACGGATTGCGCTATGCGCCGCATCCGAGTCACTTCAGCGTCGACGACGCGCTGTCCTGGATCGACCGTTTCAAGCCGCGCCGCGCCGTCCTCACCAACATGCATTCCGATCTGGATTACGAGGTGCTGCGTCAGAGCCTGCCGGCGAGGGTGGTCCCCGCGTTTGACGGCATGCGGCTGACGCTGGAGCAGGGGGTCTAAAGCGAGCCGGTTCGCGCGGGCAGGGGATCGTGCATCACGTTCTCCGGCGGGAGTGCCTTGCAAAGTCGGCCGCGGCCCAAATCAATTGGCCGGATCCCGGGGTCGGTTTGACTCCCCGGGTGACGTATAAGCGCCGTGCCAGGAAAGCAGCGTTCATTCCAAGCCACCAGGCGACACAAATCCACACAGCCGTTGTCATCGCGATCCTCCCGTCAAAAATCTTTGCTTAAGATTTGCAACGAATCGGAGCATTCGAGAAGACCGGATTCGTACTGATCGATGCACAAACATTCGTCATGCGGCAGCGCAACATGCTTGATGCTTGAAGATCGTATCGATGCGATCGTTGGCGCGATCGCCGACAGCTAGCCGTCATCCAGCGACGTGGGCGGCCGAAGATACTTGGCCGCTCAGGCCGAGATCGCCTTTGCCGAATTCACCCGATTGCGCAACATGAATTTTTGAATCTTGCCAGTCGATGTCTTCGGAATGGGTCCGAACACCACAGCCTTCGGCGTCTTGAAACCTGACATGTGGATGCGGCAGAACGCGATGATCTCGGCCTCGGTGGCGCGCACGTTGTCCTTCAATTCGATGAAGGCGCAGGGCACTTCGCCCCATTTGCTATCGGGTTTTGCCACGACGGCGGCGAACAACACCGCGGGATGTTTGTAGAGCACGTCCTCGACCTCGACGGAGGAGATGTTCTCGCCGCCGGAAATGATGATGTCCTTGGATCGGTCCTTGATGATGACATAGCCGTGCTCGTCGAGCACGCCGAGATCGCCGGTGTGAAACCAGCCGCCGGCAAAGACTTCCTTCGTCGCTTTCTCGTTCTTGAGATAACCCTTCATCACGATATTGCCGCGGAACATCACTTCGCCGATGGTCTCGCCGTCGCGTGGCACTTCACGCATGGTCTCGGGGTCGATCACGGTAACAGCTTCCTGCAGCGGGTAGGGCACGCCCTGCCGGCGTTTCATTTGCGCGCGCTGATCGGCAGGCAAATCGTCCCAACCCGGCTGCTCGGCGCAGACCGATGCGGGTCCATAGACTTCGGTCAGCCCATAGACATGCGTCAGCTTGATGCCGATACTTTCGGCGCCTTCGAGCACCGCAACCGGAGGTGCTGCGCCCGCAATTAATCCGACCACGGGCCGCGCCGCCTTGCCTTTCGGCGCATCCGGCGCATTGATCAGCGTGTTGTAGACGATCGGCGCGCCGCACATGTGGGTGACGCCGTGCTGTTTGATCAGATCAAAAATCTTGGTCGGGTCGACCTTGCGCAGGCATACGTTGATGCCGGCCGCCGCAGCGACGGTCCAGGGAAAGCACCAGCCGTTGCAATGGAACATCGGCAGCGTCCAGAGATAGACCGGATGCTGGCCGAGCTGGCCTGCGAGAATATTGCTCACCGCATTGAGATAGGCGCCGCGATGATGCGTCACCACGCCCTTGGGATTACCCGTAGTGCCCGAGGTATAGCTGAGCGCAATGGCGTCCCATTCGTCGTCGGGCAGTTTTGCGACGAAGTTTTCGTCGCCTTGCGACAGCGCCTCCTCATATTCGAGTTCGCCGATCCGCTTTCCGCCGGCGAAGGCGGCATCTGCGACATCGATGACCAGCGGTTTGGGACCGTTCATGAGGCTCAAAGCCTCCGATATGACGCCGCTGAATTCAGGATCGACCAGAATGATTTTGGCGCCGCCATGATCGAGCTGGAAGGCGATCGAGGGGGCGTCGAGGCGGATATTGAGCGCGTTCAAGACCGCGCCGGCCATGGGCACGGCGAAATGCATTTCGTTCATCGCCGGGATATTCGGCAGCATTGCCGCCACCGTATCGCCGTATCCGATGTTGCGGCCCGCAAGGAACGAAGCAAAGCGACGGCAGCGCGCATAGGTTTGCGCCCAGGTGAAGATGCGACCCTCGTAGACCGTACTGACATGATCGGGATGGACGGCGGCGGTGCGCGCGAGAAAGCTCAGCGGCGTCAGCGGCACAAAATTGGCGGATGTCTTGTCCAGACCGATATCGTATTGAGTTTGCTTCCTACTCATCGGCCACCTCCCAGAGCGCTTAAAGGAATCCGATCGATATCCATGGAAATACTGCCACCACGATCAGGCCTACCAACAGCGCCAGCATATAGCCCCAGATCGGCCTGATCCCCTCGGCGGGGTCGACACGGCCGATGGCGCAAGCGGCATAATAGCCTACTCCGAACGGCGGCGCGAACAGTCCGATGCCCATGGCGAGGATGATGATCATCGCATAATGCACCTCGTGCACGCCGACCGCCCGCGCGATCGGAAACAACAGCGGGCCGAACAGCACGATCGCCGGAATGCCCTCCAGCACGCTGCCGAGGATGGTGAAGGCCAGGATCGATACCGCGATAAAGGCCGCCGAGCCGCCGGGCAGGCCGGTCATGGCGGCGGCGAGCGCGCGGGAGAAGCCGGATTGCGTGAGGCCCCAGGCCATCCCGGTCGCGGTGCCGATGATCAGAAGGATCGCCCCCGAGAGGCCGGCCGTCTCCACCAGCATCGGCCCCAGCCGCCGCCAGTCGAACCGGCGATAGACCAGAAGGCCGATGAGGAGGCCATAGACGATGCCGATGGTGGAAACTTCGGTTGCGGTCGCAACCCCCTCGACCACGGCGGCGCGGATCACGAACGGCAGCGCCAGCGCGGGCAAGGCAATGACAAACGACCTGACGATCTCGCGGGCGCCGGCTCGCTTGACGTGGCCGAGGTCCTCGCCACGATAGCGCCACCACACCAGCGCCGACAGCGTGACCGCCAGCACCGCGCCCGGCAACAGGCCGCCGGTGAACAACGCCGAAATCGAGACGCCGGTCACCGAACCGATGGTAATCAGCACGAGGCTCGGCGGAATGGTTTCGGTCTGCGCGCCGGTGGCCGCGAGTAGCGCCACGAGATCGCCGGGCCTTGCGCCACGCGCCTTCATCTCGGGAAACAACACCGGCGCGACGGCGGCCATGTCGGCGGCCTTTGAGCCGGAAATGCCAGAGACCAGATACATCGCGCCGACCAGCACGTAATGCAGCCCGCCGCGGACATGTCCGAGCAGGCTCGCCAGAAACGCCACCATCGCTCGCGCCATGCCGGTCATTTCGATCAGGAGGCCTAAGAACACGAACAGCGGTACCGACAGCAGGATCAAATGGCTCATGCCCTCGTCCATACGGCCGACCAGCACCATCAGCGGAGTGCGCGTCGTCAGCGCCAGATAGCCGAAAATCGCCAATCCAAACCCGAAAGCGATCGGTACCCCGGCGAATACGCAGAACCCGGCTACGCCGACAAAGAAGATCACCAGATTGATATTGCCGAGCGGGCGGAGCCAGGGCTGCGCCAGCCAGAATAATGCCATCAGCAAGCCAACCGACAACACGGCGCTCAGCACGAGCTTGAAATCGCCGACCCGCGCCAGCCGCAGCAATGCAAACAGCGCCATCAGGGCGGTTCCGGCCGGCAGCGCCGCGGCGCGCCAGATGTTCGGGATTTGCAGCGCCGGCGTCGTGATAAAACTCTCTTCGTAAGCGTATTCGCAGGCCGGCCCGGCGATCAGCAGAAGAAACGCCAGCGCCGCGCAGGTCGCGACCACGTCGAGCCAAGCCCGCACCGCAGGACTTGCGCTGGCGACCACCGCGGTCATTCGCATGTGCTCGGAACGGCGAAACGCGACCGCGGCCCCCAACATCGCAAGCCACAGGAACAGGATCGAGGCCAGTTCGTCCGACCAGATCAGCGGCTGACGCAGGCCATAGCGGGCGACGACGCCCGCAAACAGGATTACGATCTCGGCGACGACGAGAATGGCCGCGGGGATCTCGACCAGCATCCCGAGCCAAGCTTCGAGGGATGCCGCAAGCGAGCTGCGGCGAGGGGACCCCGCCTCGCCGGCCGCCGCTGTTGAGCCTTCGGCGTGAGCCATGACGGTACCTGTACCACGATCCTGGCGATGACCTTACGACAGCTTGCCGACGGATTTTTCCAACAGCGCCCACGCCTGGTCGCCGTATTTTCCCTTCCACTCGGAATAGAACCCGGCGGCGCGCAGTTTCTCGCGGAACGGCGCGATATCCGGCTGGTTGAACACCAGGCCCTTGCCCGCCAGTTCTTGCCGCAGACCGGCATTGAGTTTTGCAACATCCGCGCGCTCGTTGACAGCGGCCGCATTGATGTTCTTGGCGACGATGGCGCGCAAATCCTCCGGCAATTTCTCCCAGGCGCGGCGGTTGGCCAGGAACCAGAAGCCGTCCCACATGTGGTTGGTCAGCGAGCAGAACTTTTGAACCTCGTAGAGCTTTGCGGTCGCGATGATGGCGAGCGGATTCTCCTGACCCTCGACGATCTTGGTCTGCAGCGCCGAATAAACCTCGCTGAAATTGATCGAGGCGGGCGCCGCATCGAACGCCTTGAACATCGATGTCCAGAGCGGCGAAACCGGCACGCGGATCTTAAAACCCTTAAAATCGTCGGGACCGTTGATCGGCTTGGTTGAGGACGTGGTTTCGCGGAACCCGTTGTCCCAGATCTTGTCCATCACCACCAGATTTGCCTTCGTGATCTCGCCGCGTACATAAGCGCCGAGCTCGCCGTCCATCGCCTTCCACACCGTGTCGTAGTCCGGAAACGCAAAACCGATGCCGTTGATCGACGCGGCCGGCACCAGCGTTGCCAGGATCAAGCCCGACAACGTGAAGAACTCGACGCCGCCGGAGCGGATCTGGCTGAGCATGTCGGTATCCGAGCCAAGCTGGTTATTCGGGAAAATCTGCAGGTCAACGCGGCCCTGGGTCTCGGTTTTGATCGCCGCCGCCATCTCCTTGGCGCGGACATTCATGGGGTGCGCGTCGGGAAGATTATTGGCGTATTTGTAGCTAAATTCGGCCGTTTGCGCGCGCGCCACCGGCGGCGCGCCGAGGCCGCCCAACACGGCCGTGGCCGCCGATGCCTTGAGTAGCGCGCGTCGTGAAAAGCTCATCTGGTACTCTCCCTGAAATCTTATTGTTGGTGTGAGCGGCACCTTACGGAGCTAGCGCCGCAGGGTCATCCGCCATCTCGTGATGCGGCTTATGGCAACGTCTGGCGGCGGCGGCAATATCGGGCGGGCAAGTGAGCGTGGGACCAACCAATTCGGCTTTCCAGGCTGCCGAGACGCGTCCCGTGCGCAATGGACTGTGGGCGCCGGTGAGGATCAGCGATTCGGTATCAACGCCGGCTCAGCTCATGTAATTTGCCGCTATGTTTATCTAACCCTATGATCTGATTGCCGATAAAATATATTCCATAATATACCTTATGCGAATAGGACATGACTGTCTGGAGAGATCGGCGGTCCCCGCCGTGCAAGCCGTCGTCCTTCAGCGCCGGCCACAGACCTCGTCGATCCGCCGCAAGAGATCAGCCGGATCCTCGTAGACTCGGAACGCACCGGACTGCCGCAACTCCTCAGGCCCGTAACCGCCGCTCAGAAGACCGACGCCCAGCGCGCGGCATCGCACCGCGGCCAGCATGTCCCAGATGCTGTCGCCGACGACGACCGCCGTTTCGATCGGCGCGTTGAGCCGCTCGGCGGCCGCCAGAAACAGGTCCGGGTCAGGTTTTGCATATTTGACCTGATCGCGCGTCACCACGGGAATCCGATCCGGATCGACGCCGAGCGAGGCCAGATTGACGGCTGCGGTTTCCATGCGGCCGCTGGTCGCGATCGCCCAGGGAATGCCGGCCTCCGACAACCAGCTGAGCAATTCGCGGGCGCCGGGCAAGGGCCGGATCTGTGTTGCCTGCCGCTGATACGCGGCGGCATGGGCTTGGCGAAGCCGGTCGACGCGCTCGGCGCTGATTTCGATCCCGGTCTCGCGAAGCAGCTGGTTGGTGAACAGGCCGCCGCTCATGCCGATCTTGCGATGGATGCGCCAGACCGACAATTCGATACCCTCGGCGTCGAGGGCATGCTTCCAGGCCAGGACGTGCTGGTAGACGCTGTCGACGAGCGTGCCGTCAAGATCAAACAGGAAGGCCGGTTGGATGCGCATGTCGGTGCCCTCGCCTTGTATGCGTCACGCCACTTGAGCCCTGCCGCGTCCAACCGTCTGACGGACGTCGAATCCCTCGAACTGCGGGTGTCCGAGATAGAGCGGCTTGTTGTCGCCGGCCATCTGGTGCGCGGCCCGGAACGCCTCTGATTTGGTCCAGGCCTCAAACACTGCCCGGCTTTCCCAGATGGTGTGAGAGGCATAAAGCGTATAGTCCTCGGCTTCGGGGCCCTTGAGAAGATGAAACTCGACAAAGCCCGGCACCTTGTCGAGATAAGTGTCGCGAGACGTCCAGACCTGCTCGAATGCTGCTTCGGACCCCTTGGCAACCTGAAAGCGGTTCATGGCGATAAACATCGGGCATCTCCTGTGGACGACAGCTGCGTCGGACGTATAGCAGCCGCAGTTGGCGGTATTGCGTCAGTCAAGCGGGGGCCACGAAGATCTACCATAAAGAATGGTCGACCGATCTCTTCTCTGGGAACCCTGACCCTCGTCATCTATGGCCGGAAAATTGCTGAATAAATTGCTGGAGCTGGACAATTTTCATGCGCCCGCCTCTCCGGCTTCTTCAATCGAGGCCGCGACGATAGCGGCTCGGGGTCTGGCCGGTCAGCCGATGAAATGCGGCGGAAAAGGCGGTGGTCTCGCCAAATCCAACCTCGAGCGCAATCGCAGTGATGGACAGCTCACGATTCGCCAAGAGCTGCTTGGCCCGCTCAATTCGGCGATGCGCGTGATATCTGTGCGGCGGCATGTCGAAGGAACGCTTAAACGACCGCGAGAAATGGTACGGGCTCAGCCGCGCCAGCTCGGCCAAGGTCGCGAGCGGGATGTCGTCGGTGACATGCGCTTCGATGTAGTCGGCCACCCGCTTTTGCTGCCAACTCGCAAGGCCACCGTGATTGACCGTCCTGTGCGCTGTCGCATCGCCGTTGATACGAACCAGCTCATGCGTCAGCAAGATACCGAGGGCTTCGGCGTATTGCCGATGCGTCGGCCCCGGGTTCTCGACCTGCGACTTGAGCTTGAGAGTGGTCTCCCAGAGATCGCGATCATAGAAGAACAGCCGCGGCTTGAATTCGATCTCGCTAAACCTCAGGTCGGGATCGGCAAGAGGCCCGCGCGGATCAACGTAGAAATAGGTCATGCGCGACAACGCGCGCGGCCTCTGCGACCCCTGAAAGACATGCCCGGCAGGAACGAAGGTCAGCTTTTGCGTGAAATCGCGCAAGGTCGACCGTGGTAGGCCTTCAACAAAGGTCTCGCCGTCGTAGCGCTCGGCGAGCTCGGTCGCGATGAGCAGGTGGCAGGGAGCCCGGAATCCATATTCGAAAGGTCTGTGCTGCGTGACCTGAATGTTTTCCACGAGCATGCCCGACCACGCCGCTGAATTGCGCTTAACGATCTCGGGCGGAGAAAAGTCGACAATCGAGCGGGCTTGATGACCCGGATGCGGCTCTGCAGGCTGGCGATATTCGGCAACAGGGAGCGCGGGAGACGGCGCAACAGAAGCGGATTGGCTTAAGCTCGGTTCGGCGGAACTGGCCATTGTCTGATCTCGCGCTGCATGGTGGTGAACGCGACATATTGCGGGTAGTGAACACGATCAAGATGCGCAGCCTGCCGCGCTCACGCCGAGTTGAAATTTGAATGACACGATGATTTGAGTTTCGCCTACTCGCGGACAACATCGAAACAAATGCTCGCGGGCGTCAGAGCCGCCCGCGATGACTGAGTTGTGCTTGGGCCACGAGAGACTGGGTGTGTCTCGCCAGGTTCATTCGGCGGGCGTCGGTGCGGGCCTACCCGGCTTGGCTGTTGCCACCCTCGGTTGGGCGAGCCTCGTAAGGACCGTGTGCACAAGGGCAGCGACGATGGCGCCGACGATCGGGGCCGTCATGTACAGCCACGCATCGGCGAAATTGCCGACTGCGACCATCGGGCCCACCGCCCGCGCCGGGTTGAAGGCGGCGCCCGTCAGGGCCCCACCCATGATGATGTTGAGCGTCAGCGTCATTCCTATTGCCAACGGTGCAAGATTGCCGGCGCGGCCCGCAACTGCCGTGCTGAG
>DATBYN010000153.1:0-2893 GCA_036513695.1 Bradyrhizobium sp.
CCTGCGCTCGACGCCGATCTTCTGGATCAACTGCTGAAATCCGAACGAGCCGCCGACCACACCGATCGAGCCCAGGATCGACGAGGGATCGCAGAAGATTTCATCACCGGCACAGGCGAGCATATAGCCGCCGGACGCCGCGACATCCTCGACGAACACCAGTACCGGCAATTTCTTTTCCGCGGCGAGCTGCCGGATGCGAAGGTAGATCTGGCGCGACTGCACCGGCGAGCCGCCGGGCGAATTGATCACCAGCGCCACCGCCTTGGCGTTCTTGAACGCGAAGGCTCGCTCCAGCGTCCTGGCGACGCCTGAGAGCGACATGCCCGGCCGCAACGGCGTCACCGCGCCGATCAAGCCCGACAGCCGGACCACGGGGACCACGGCTACTCCCCGCCGCAGACGCGCCGGGACGTACTCCATCAACCTGTCGACCAGGCCCGGCCATCCACTGCGATCGACCGACTGTTCCGTCATCTCATTACCTCGAATTAACTATTTTTTATCACGCGGCTGTCATTCAATCGAATGGGCACGTGTTTTGCATTTGAGCCATTGTGGGCCATCGTGGGCAGTTTTCAGACTGCAATGACGCGGCGGAGAATGACATGAAAATCTACCTGCTGCTGGCGTTGATCGGTATACTTTTGGCTGCGATCCGCTTCACATCAGTGCCGGAACAGCAGTCCAAGACGCTTCCTCAGTAAACTTCACTGCAATCCTTGATCCGCCCAAAGCCGAAACGGTTCGAGCCTCAAGGCAGCGCCAGCGGCAATACCCCCTTCCCGGCCAGAACCTCCTGCACCTCTTTGTTGGGCAGCGCTGACTCATCATTGAGCACGAGCGCTGTATGGATTTGAGTTGGCGCCCTCCCGCCTTTGACGGCGCGAATCAGCACACGAAGCGCCGGCCTCGCTGCGTCGGCATGTACAGGCAGAATCGCAAGACTGCCAAAGCCGCGATCGAGCGCCGCCAGCACGTCGGCCAGGCCGTCGGCGCGCCAGATCAGCGTGAGGACGCCGCCGGATTTGAGAATTCGCCGGCTGGCATGGATCCAGCTCTCGAGGGTCGCAGATGTCGCCACATGTGCGATCTCGCGGGCCTTGTCCGGCGAGGCGCGGTGCCGCGCGGGATCGTTGAACGGCGGATTCATCAAGACGACATCGCAACTGTCAGGGGCGAGGCCAACTGCTGCGAACGCATCGGCGGCGGAGGTCACGTCCAGCACGACGACATCGGCGGGAATCGCATTCGAAGCGGCGTTGCCGCGCGCGAGAGCCGCAAGCGTCTCGTCGATCTCGACCAGCACGAGCTTGATCCCGCCTGCGCGTTTGGCGACCGCGAGGCCGGCCGCGCCGACGCCGGCGCCGAATTCAACCACGCGATCGCCGGAGCGCGCCGGCGTTGCCGCGGCCAGCAGCATGGCGTCATGGCCGGCGCGGTGACCCGATCTCGGTTGCCGCAGGCGCAATTGGCCGCCGAGAAATGTATCCTCGGTGAATTCGTGCGCGTCCGTGACTGGATCAGTCATCGGCCCGCAATTCGTGGGCAAGGCCTGCATCGGTGAGAAGCCGACGCGCCTCGCGGTTATCGTCCTCATGGACCAGGATCCGGCGCGGCAGGACGCCGAGCGAGCCTTCGATAATGCTCATGTTCTGATCGAGGACCAGATGATGGATATTGGCGCCGTCGAGCAGCGCGCCGATCGCCGAAACCAGTACGATATCGTTGGTCCGAACCAATTCCCGCACCTTCGGCTCTCCTATGTCGGCCCGACGACTGCGCAAGGCGCGTCAAATTGCTTCATGCCCTTGCCGCGTTCGCCCGTGCTTTCTATTGTTATAGCTTAAGGATAGTGCGAATCTGGCAAATGTGGAGACCAGCGTGGCGGTTATTGTACCCTTCGAGAGCCCGTCGGGCGCATCGATAGATCAACTGGTCGCGCTTGTCGCCGCCGATATGGCGCGTGTCAACGCCACCATATTGTCGCGGACCGGCTCGGAAGTCGCCATGATCCCCGAGGTCGCCAATCATCTGATTTCCTCCGGCGGAAAACGGCTGCGCCCGATGCTGACGCTGGCGATGGCCGGCCTCGCCGGCTATTCCGGCGACGGCCACATCAAACTCGCGGCCTCGGTCGAGTTCATGCATACCGCGACGCTGCTGCATGACGATGTCGTCGACGAAAGCGAGCTTCGACGCGGCAAGCTGTCGGCGCGGATGCTGTGGGGCAATGAGGCGAGCGTCCTGGTCGGCGACTTCCTGCTCGGCCAGGCCTTTCGCATGATGGTCGAGGTCGGCTCGCTGCGCGCACTCGACATTTTGTCAGCTGCCGCGGCGACCATTGCCGAAGGCGAAGTGATGCAGCTTGCGGCGGCGAAGAATACCGCCACCACCGAGGACGAATATCTCGCCGTGATCCGCGGCAAGACGGCCGAATTGTTCGCCGCCGCCTGCGAGGTCGGCCCGGTGATCGCCAATCGTCCGAAGGCCGAGCAGACCGCGTGCCGTTCGGTCGGCATGAATCTCGGTATCGCCTTCCAGCTCGTCGACGACGTGCTGGACTATGGCGGCAAGGCCGCAAAGCTCGGCAAGAACATCGGCGACGATTTCCGCGAGGGCAAGATCACGCTGCCGGTGGTGCTGGCGTTCCGCCGCGGCAACGCCTCCGAGCGCGCCTTCTGGGTCAATTCGCTGGAACGCGGCGAAATCCGCGACGGCGATCTCGACCACGCCATTGGCCTGATGACAAAACATCGCGCGCTGGAAGACACCATCAACCGTGCCCAACATTACGGCGCCATGGCGGTCGATGCGCTGGCGCTGTTTCCGGCATCCCCAATGAAGAGCGCGCTGGAGCAGGTGGTAGCGTTCTGTCTGGCGCGGTCGCATT
>DATBYN010000154.1:0-4336 GCA_036513695.1 Bradyrhizobium sp.
ATCGTCGACTGGTACATGAATGGCAAGATTCAGATCGATCCGATGATCACCCACGTCCTCAAGCTCGAGGAGATCAACCGGGGCTTCGACCTGATGCATGAAGGCAAGTCGATCCGTTCGGTCGTCGTGTTCTAACAAAACGTCAAACACAAGGAGGATAGGCCATGACTGTTCATATCCACCCATCGGTTGACAGCGGAGTGAAGAAAGGCACGGGCAGCTTTGCCGGTGGCACCCTTGTCTGCAAATGCAAGGAGAAGCCGGTCAAGGTCGGCATCAAGGGCGATGTCGCCCACAACCACGCCTGTGGCTGCACCAAATGCTGGAAGCCGGAGGGCGCGATCTTTTCGGTGGTCGCCGTTGTGCCGCGCGACAACGTGAGCGTTCTTGAGAACGGCGACAAGCTTCACGTCATCGACGCCGCGGCAGCGATCCAGCGGCATGCCTGCAAGGTTTGCGGGACCCACATGTTCGGCCGCATCGAGAACAAGGGGCATCCGTTCTACGGCCTCGACTTCATCCATCCCGAACTGTTCCAGGAATCCGGCTCGGCGGCTCCGGGATTTGCAGCCTTCGTATCCTCGGTGATCGAGTCCGGCGTCAATCCGTCGGAGTTGGCGGGGATCAGAGCGCGCCTCAAGGAACTCGGGCTTGAGCCCTATGACTGCCTGTCGCCGGCGCTGATGGATGCGATCGCCACTCATGTGGCGAAATCAAAGGCCAAGGCGGCCTGACGCGGCGCAGCCTGACCGACGCGCTCACGTAGCTCTCGCCGGTGGTCATTACCACCGGCGAAGCTGCCGACTGCGCCGACAGATCAAGAAAAATCCGGGGCCGTCCAACGCAAGAACGTGGCAGCTAGCGGTGCGCGCGCTCATCAGCGGCGCTTGGCGCGGACGGATGGCCGGGTGAGACGCAGTCGGCCATAGGTGCGGGGCAAAAACTGCTTGCCCTTGGCGCTGAGGAAATCGAGCATCGCCTGCGCCGGCGGCAGCAACACCTTGTCCTTGCGGGCGAGCGCGAACCACTGCCGGACGATGGGAAGGCCATCGACATCGAGGGTGACCAGCCGTCGCTCATCGAGTTCGGTTGCGACCGTGTGCGCGGAAATAAAGGCAATACCCAGACCGGCGATCACGGCCTGTTTGATGGTTTCGTTGCTGCTCATTGCAAGCCCGATCTTTGGGCGAATGCCAGCGCTTTCGAACAGCTGCTCCATCAGGCCGCGCGTTCCGGATCCGGGCTCGCGTGTCAGGAATGTTTCGGCTGCAAGCTCGCTCGGCGCGATGCGGGATTTGCGCGCCAGCCGATGTGCCGTCGGCGCGATGATGACATGGGGGTGATCGCCGATCAGGTGAACGTCCATGTCGATGTCGGCCGGAGGGCGGCCCATGATCGCAAAGTCGAGGTCGTAGCCGCGTAGCGCCGTGCCGATCTCCTGCCGGTTTCCGATCGAGAGCGTGACGTCGATGTTCGGGTGCAGCCTGGAAAATCCGGAAATCATGAACGGCACGAAATATTTCGCGGTACTGACAGCGCCGATGGATATGCGGCCGGCGGTTTTGCCCGCCATCATCTCCAGCGAGGTTGCGCAATCGGCGATCGCCGCCTCGATACGGCCGGCGAGCAACAGCACTTCGCGTCCGGCATCGGTCAGCAGCATGCCGTCGCCGGTGCGCTGAATCAAAGGCAGCCCAGCGAGCGCCTGCAAGTTGCGCAGCTGAAGTGTAACGGCCGGCTGCGTGAGATGGAGTTGTTTGGCGGCTGCGGTGACCGACCGATGCTTCTGCACGGCCGTTAACGCCCGCAATTGGCGGATGGTCAATTCCCGCAAAAAACGGCCGGCCATGACAGTCCTTTATAAGTAAAACTTTGCTCTCTCCAAAGATAACAAAATTTCCCTAATTGGGCAAATTGCGTTTCCTTAAGGCAAGGCGGATTGCCGAACCGGCGAGCCGCTTTGAGAGCCGCCCCGCAAGAGGGCACTGGGAGACGTCCATGGACGAGCGCGTGACGCTGCGTTCGCATCTTGATCGGCCTGCGCCGCAGACGCCATATGCCGCTGCGGTGGGCGAGGTGATCGAGGCCATCGCGGCCGCTGCGATCGATCTTGCCGCTCTGATCGCGGATGGGCCGCTGGCGGGCATCACCGGACGGGCCAATGGCGTCAACACTGACGGCGATCAGCAGAAGGATATTGACGTCGCAGCCGACCAAATAATGCGTCGCGCTTTGAGTAGTGCCCCGGTCGCGGCCGTTCTTTCCGAGGAAGCGGCACTTCCTGAAACCTTCAAACCCAGGGCGCCGCTTTGCGTCGCGATCGACCCGCTCGACGGGTCAGCCAATCTTGAGAACAATATTTCGGTAGGCACCATCTTTTCGATCCGTCCCCGGGGACATGACGTGCTCTCGACTTTCTTTGAGCCCGGCACGGCGCAATGCGCCGCAGGTTTCATCGTCTACGGTCCGCAGACAATGCTGGTCCTCGCGCTCAACAAGTCTGTCGACATCTTCATCCTCGACCGGCGCACTCACGAATTCCTGCTGATCAAACGCGAAGCCCTGATCGCACCCGACACGCCGGAATTCGCCATCAACGCCTCCAATCGCCGGCACTGGCATGGGCCCGTCCGCGCCTACATCGAAGAATGCCTGGCCGGCAGCAACGGTAACCGGGGCGCGGATTTCAATATGCGCTGGATCGGTTCGTTGGTGGCGGAGTCGCTTCGCATCCTGGTGCGCGGCGGCGTGTTTCTCTATCCGGCCGATGCCCGCCCCGGCTATCGCGAGGGCAGGCTTCGGCTGCTGTACGAAGCGCATCCGATGGCGCTGGTGATGGAATGGGCGGGCGGCGCGGCGTCGACCGGGCGACGGCGAATTCTGGAACTGGGCGCGAAAACGCCCCACCAGCGGGTACCGCTGATCATGGGCTCCGCGCGCGGCGTGCGCGACGTCGCCGCCATCTACGAAGGCATCGAACCGATGTTCGACAATAGCGACGCACCGCTGTTTGCGCGGCGCGGCCTGTTTCTCTGACGGGGCGAATGGCGATGTCACGCGCTCATCCCATCATATCGATCACCGGTTCGTCGGGCGCCGGCACGACGTCGGTGAAAAAGACCTTCGAGAACATCTTCCGCCGCGAAAAGGTCGCCGCCACCTATATCGAGGGCGACGCCTTCCATCGCTACAATCGCTTCGAGATGCGCACGAAAATGGCCGAGGAGGCCGAGCGCGGCAACAAGCATTTCAGCCATTTCAGCCCCGAAACCAACCTGTTCGAGGAACTGGAGCGGGCATTTCGCGACTACGGCGAATCCGGCACCGGGACGACGCGCCATTACGTCCACGACGAGGAAGAGGCGAAGCTGCACGGCGCCGAACCGGGCACGTTCACCAAATGGGGTCCGCTGCCGGAAAAATCCGATCTGCTGTTTTATGAAGGACTGCACGGCGCCGTCGTGACCGACAAGGTCAATATTGCGCAACATGCTGATTTGAAGATCGGCGTCGTCCCCGTCATCAATCTGGAATGGATTCAGAAGCTGCACCGCGACCGCGGCGACCGCGGCTACACCGCGGAGGCAGTGACCGACACCATCCTGCGGCGCATGCCGGACTACGTAAACTACATCTGTCCGCAATTCGCCGAGACCGACATCAACTTTCAGCGCGTGCCGACCGTCGACACGTCGAATCCGTTCATCGCGCGGTGGATTCCGACGCCGGATGAATCGATGGTGGTGATCCGGCTCAAGAATCCGCGCGGCATCGATTTTCCCTATCTGCTGTCGATGATCCCGCACAGCTTCATGTCGCGCGCCAACTCGATCGTGATCCATGGCGCGAAACTCGATCTCGCGATGCAACTCATCCTCACCCCACTGATCCTGCAACTGATGGAACGCAAGAGGCGCACGGCATGAACGCTCCCGCTTTGTCCGGCATTGAAGGCCGCGTGGATGTCTCGCACGCGGAAATGGCCAACGCCATCCGCTTCCTGGCGATCGACGCCGTGGAGAAAGCCAGATCAGGCCATCCGGGCATGCCGATGGGCATGGCCGATGTCGCCACCGTGCTGTTCTCGCGTTTTCTCAAATTCGACCCCGATGATCCGGCATGGCCGGACCGCGACCGTTTTGTCCTGTCTGCCGGTCATGGCTCGATGCTGCTCTATGCGCTGTTGCACCTGACAGGCTATGCGGGCGTGACGTCGGACGAGTTGCGCGCATTCAGGCAGTGGGGATCGAAGACGCCGGGGCATCCGGAGTACGGCCACACCCCGGGCGTGGAGACGACCACCGGCCCGCTCGGGCAGGGCATCGCGACTGCCGTC
>DATBYN010000155.1:0-6434 GCA_036513695.1 Bradyrhizobium sp.
AATTTGACGAGGCCGGCCGTCGAATGCGCGATCGCCGGCTTCCTGTCAGTTGAAAAACCCACGCGGCTGATAATACGGGCGCGGCGCGTATTGGACCTGCGGCGCATAGCCGCGATTGTCGTAGTAATACCGCTGCTGCGGATTGGCCTGCGCGTCGTAGAGGCGCCGGTTGCTGCTGCGCGGCGCCGGATAGCGCGCCACGTCCGGATTGCCGTCGGCCGGATAGATGTAGCCATCGTCGGGCCGCTCTTGCGGATACTGAGACTGGCCGAGCCCCGGCTGCTGCGGCGTCAGCACGGTGGGCTCGCCGACGGCGCTATATTGCTGCGCATATGGGTCGGCCGGGTCGCGGCGGGCGACGGCGGTATTGCCCCGTGGCCGCGGATTGCGCGCCAGCGCGATTTGCGATGAACCGGTCAGTGTCACGGTGGTGTTGAGCACGCCTTGCTCCTGCACCAGCGCGTAGAGCGTCGCGGCGTTGGCGCGCGACAGCCGCACGCAGCCGTGCGAAGCCGGGCTACCGAGCCTGCTTTCGGAATCGGTGCCGTGAATGGCGTGTCCGATCTTGGTGAAGAAGATCGAGTGCGGCATCGGCGCGTCGTCGAATTCCTTGGAGTAGTGGTCTTCCTCCATGCGGAAAGTACGGAAGCTGCCGTTCGGCGTCTCGCGCGACGGAATGCCGGTCGAGACCGGCCAGTGGTAGCGCTCGACGCCGTCGACCGCGACGGTCATCTCCTGGCTATTCTTGTCGATGGTGATGGCGACATTTGCCTGTGCGGCGCTCGTGGCGAACAGCATCAGACCCGAGAAAGCAGCGAGCAAGGAACGCATTTTTACCTTTGGCCTCCAAGCCTTGACTGCAACGCCTTGACTGCAACGCCTTGACTGCAACGTCTTGACTGCAACCGCCGTCCCCCTGGCGCTCAATATGCCCGGAATTCGGTTCCGGTTCCAGCGATCTGTTGAGGGCATCGTTAATGGTTGGCCGGGCCTAATCAAGACGGCTGCGGGGTTTTATCGGGCTCGCGCTGGGTCACTGGCCACGAAACGATCGCGGCTGCGCAACTTTTTCGTCACATCCGCGTTACAGATTTCCGCCCCGCCATTGCGGCCGAACGTTAAGGAATCCGGATGAACAAGATTAAGATTGCCAGCCTGTCACCCGGTTTGCCGGCGAGAGGTTATGTTGCGGTTGCGGCGATCGCTCTGACACTGCTGGCGATGCCCCGGTTTGGGTATGCCCAAGGCATCGTGCGCGGCGCGCACGAAGGCGCGGCGGAGGGCAACCGGATTGCCGGCCCGGTCGGCGGGGTGGTCGGCGGCGCAGTCGGCGCCGGCGTCGGCGGCGCGATGGGCGCGATTCACGGCGTGCTGGGAATTCCGTACGGCCATCACTATCGCTGCCGCGGCTTTTACGACCGCGCCGCTTATTTCCACTGCTACCGGTGATCGACAACCGTCAATTCTTGATCCGGTACCCGGTCTTGAAGATCCACCACACCACGATCATGCAGGCGGCGAGGAACGTCAGCGTCATGCCGAGGCTCAAGGTCACGCTGACGTCGGCAATTTCATAAAAGCTCCAGCGGAAACCGGAGATCAGATAGACCACGGGATTGAGCAGCGTGATGGTGCGCCAGCCCGACGGCAGCATGTTCACCGAATAAAAGCTGCCGCCGAGGAAGGTCAGCGGCGTCACCACCAGCATCGGGATCATCTGCAGCTTCTCGAAACCGTCGGCCCAGATGCCGATGATGAAACCGAACAGGCTGAAGGTCACCGCCGTCAGCACCAAAAACGTCAGCATCCACCAGGGATGGTGGATCTGCAGCGGTACGAACAGGCCGGCGGTGGCAAGGATGATCAGGCCGAGCACGATGGATTTGGTGGCGGCTGCGCCGACATAGCCGAGCACGATCTCGAAATACGAAATCGGCGCCGACAGCAATTCGTAGATCGTGCCGACGAATTTCGGGAAGTAGATGCCGAACGAGGCGTTGGCGATGCTTTGCGTCAGCACCGACAGCATCACCAGTCCTGGCACGATGAAGGTGCCGTAGCTGACGCCTTCGACCGACGTAATGCGCGAGCCGATCGCAGCCCCGAACACCACGAAATACAGCGAGGTCGACACCACAGGCGAGACGATGCTTTGCAGCAGCGTGCGCCAGGTGCGCGCCATTTCGAACAGATAGATCGCGCGGACGGCCCTGAAATTCATGGCGCCCTCACCAGGCTGACGAAGATATCTTCTAGCGAACTTTGCGTGGTGTCGAGGTCGGAGAAGCGGATGCCGGCGCCGCGCAAGTCGCTCAAGAGGCTGGTAATGCCGGTGCGTTCGCCCTTGGTGTCATAACTGTAAATCAGTTCGCCGCCCTGGCCGCACAGTTCGAGCTTATAGGGCGCGAGCGCCGGCGGGATCGCATCGATCCTGCTGAGCAGATGCAGCTTCAGTTGCTTCTTGCCGAGCTTCTGCATCAGGCCGGCCTTGTCCTCGACCAGGACGATCTCACCCTTGTTGATGACGCCGATCCGGTCAGCCATCTGCTCGGCTTCTTCGATGTAGTGCGTGGTGAGGATGATGGTGACGCCGGCGGATTGCAGCGTGCGCACCACTTCCCACATGCCCTTGCGCAATTCGACGTCGACGCCCGCGGTCGGCTCGTCGAGAAACAATACCTGCGGCTCGTGCGACAGCGCCTTGGCGATCATCACCCGGCGCTTCATGCCGCCGGACAGCGTGACGATCTTGTTATCCTTCTTGTCCCACAGCGACAGGTCCTTCAGCACCTTTTCGATATGACCGGGGTTTTTCGGCTTGCCGAACAGGCCGCGGCTGAAGCTCACCGTCGCCCACACCGATTCGAAAGCGTCGGTGTGCAGTTCCTGCGGCACCAGGCCGATCATCGCGCGCGCGGCGCGATAGGATTTGATGATGTCGTGGCCGCCGACGGTCACCTTGCCCGCGGTCGGATTGGCGATCCCGCAGATGATGCTGATCAGCGTGGTCTTGCCGGCGCCGTTCGGCCCCAGCAGCGCAAAGATCTCGCCGCGCCGGATTTCAAGGCTGATGTTGTCGAGCGCCTTGAAACCGGAGCCATAGGTCTTTGACAGATTTGCAACGGAAATAATGGGGGACATGCCGGGCTTGATGATGTCTGGGAAATCGGAAATCAGGCCGGCCGCTGTGAGCGGCGCGGGCCGGATTGAAACGGGGTGTGGCACCAACAGATAGGAGCGCGCCTGCCATGGTGCAAGCGTCGCGAGGCCGGCCATATGGGGAGGTTAGCCGGACCGCGATCGGCCCTCCCACAAGGGAGGAGGGCCGTGGATCCGGGACGATCCGTTATTTCACCTGAAATAATGCAGCACGATGTGCAAGTCGGATTCGAGGGCAGGCGTCCCGTTCAGGTTGGCGTCGATGACCCGCCGGCAGGCTTCGATCGTCGGAGTGTCTCCGAGATCGTTGGCGGCTTCGAGAACGAGCCAGGCCGCATCCAGGGCATTATCCGACTTCAGTTCGTCGGATGCGGTGTCGGGACGTTTGGTGTCGGGGCGTTTGCGGGCGGCTGCGCCGAATGTCATTGCCGATGGTCCTGCGCCAAATTTCAGGTCGGTCATCTCGATGCTCCCGCAGCGGTGGGCGGCCGCCGCGCGCCGGAGTCGGCCACGGCAGCATTCTTGCGCGACTGGTAGAATTTCAGGACGCTCTTCGAGGTCGCGACGTTGAGGCGGCCGAACTCCTTTTCAAGGTCGTTCAGATCCTGCGCGGTGATGCGGTGATCTTTTGCGCCAAGGAAAAGCAACGACATCGTGGTCGTCCACGAAAACTCGAGGGCTTTGGCCATGATCAGCAGCATTTCCCTGTTCTTGTCCAACAAGGCTCGCTCGATCACGTCGGCCGGCAACGAGCACAGCAGGGACAATCCAATTGTGACCTCTTCGATCTTATGGGTCCGTGCATAGATGGATATGCTGTTCTCGTTCAAATTGCCCAGCCGATGCTGGGTCGCCACCACGCGTTTTGCGACGAAATAGGTTCGCGAAACCGGGCCGAACTTGGACTGCAGCTCGCCCGCGACGTCGTTCACCGAGGACTGAATCTGCTGGACCAGGTTGGGACGCTCTTGCTCCAGCCGCTTTCTGACGTCGTCCGTCGCCTTTGCGATCAACTGCTGGAATACATGCCTGGGGATGTCCTTGCGAAGCCCAAGCTGCTCGGCGAGAATCGAATCGCCTTCGGCGCGCTTGACCATGTGCAGAAAGCCGAAATCCGAAAACCGTGCGCCATTGTTGGTTGCAACCGACTTCACGACCTCCTGATTGCCGCGCGTCACGAGCTCGTCGGTAACCGTCTCGTCGATCGATTTTCGTTTCGAGATCGCGAGCAGATGGGTCTGGCTTTTGATGCAGGCGTTGGCGATCAGCGCGTAAGGCTCTAATCGCTCGGAGCCCTGAAGCACGGGGCCGGCGACTTCGATGTCGTCGTCAAAGGCAAGTTTGTTGATGATGTTGGCCGGGGCATTGTCGAAATCGGCGAGCTGCCTTGCGAGTTCCGCCCGGGCCGCCACTTCGATCTCGTCCGCGAGCCGCCCGATGACCTCGCCGAAGGTCCAAATCTCGTCTTCGCTATAGCGGCCGGCCATCATCAGATCGGTGGTATGCCTCAGCGCCCGCATCCGGCTTTCGGGCGTCCCCCGCTGAATCGCGTCATCCAGACCGCTTAGAAATGTTTTTACGTCGCTCATTCTTGGCAACCTTAAGCCGCAACCAACGCGCACCGGCAATATCAGCGAGCAGCATACGACGCAGACGCAAGTTTTCCGTAAAAGTGGCGAAGAAGTATTGTTTCTAAAAACTCGTTAAAATTCGATGCAGTCCGTTAGCGCTGCTTCACGATGTCATCGGTTGCGATGCAGCGACAGGCCGCTGAATCGTCTGGAAAATTTGATCGCGAGCCCGAATCGGCCGTTTACCGGGGCTGATTGACGGGTCTTGGCGCCATGTCCCGGAAATCGGGTGGCGCATCCCCGTTCCCTGTCGGACAACACCCTGACGCTTCGCGTTGAAATTCGCGAAGCCGCCGCGGATCGCCGGCGTCAACGGGTAACCAAAAATAAATGACCAGCGAAGCCCTCATTAACCACCGCATGAATGGAGGCGAGTGGCTGGCGCTTCTGCTGCTGTCGGTTCTGTGGGGCGGTTCGTTCTTCTTCGCAGCCGTCCTGATCAAGACGTTGCCACCCTTCACGATCGTGTTTCTGCGCGTTGGATTGGCCGCCGTGATCTTGAACGTACTGGTGATAGCCCTCGGCATGAGAATGCCGGGCACCAGGACAGCCTGGGTCGCATTCTCGGGAATGGGGCTACTCAACAACGCCGTCCCGTTTTGCCTCATTGTCTGGGGCCAGAGCCATATCGCCTCCGGCCTGGCGGCGATCTTGAATGCCACCACGCCGATATCGACGGTCGTGGTGGCTCACTTGCTGACCGACGACGAAAGAATGACCGGCAACCGGCTGTTGGGCGTCGTGATCGGATTTTTCGGCGTGGTGATATTGATCGGCCCGGATTCGTTAAGGGGGCTCGGAGCGAATGTCTTGGCCCAAGTGGCGATCCTGACGGCCGCGGTATTTTATGCGTTTGCCGGCGTCTATGGCCGTCGCTTTAAGATAATGGGCATCGCCCCGCTATTGACGGCGACAGGGCAGGTGACCGCGTCGGCGGTGATGCTGTTTCCGATCGCGATGTTGGTCGACAAGCCCTGGACCATGGCGATACCAGGGTCGCCGGCCTGGGCGGCCATCATCGGCAGCGCAACGCTCTCAACCGCACTCGGCTACGTCTTGTACTTTCGCATTCTCTCGACCGCGGGCGCGACCAACCTTTTGCTGGTCACCTTTTTGATCCCGGTGAGCGCAATCCTGATGGGCACATTCGCATTAGGAGAGCAGCTCGATGTCAGGCATTTTGTCGGCCTAGCCCTGATCGGCGCGGGTCTGGCGGCGATCGACGGCAGATTTTTGGGGCGAATATTTGGGCTGGCCTAGTCGGCGCGCTTCGGTAGCCAAGCCAGGCCAGCGATCGCCTTTTAATTCGCGGCTAATCTGGTCAAGCCTTCGCAGCGCATTTGATCTCGTCCGATTTCAAAACGCCGGCGATCCCCAAAACGCATGTTCTTATGTCTTGGACAGCATCCATTGGCCTTATGTGGCTTGCACATGAGGCAACCCGCGCGTGCGGATTTGGCGCGTTTGCGTTTATGATTCATGCGAGCTCTTTACACCCGCTCGACAAAACTATCGACCACCTTCTTCTCGCCGGCCTTTTCAAACACGATGGTGAGCTTGTTGCCGTCGATCTTCACCACCTGGCCGTAGCCGAATTTCTGGTGGAACACGCGGTCGTCGAGTGAAAACTCCGACGTGGTGCCG
>DATBYN010000156.1:0-3902 GCA_036513695.1 Bradyrhizobium sp.
CGAACGATCCTGGTGCAGCGATTTCAAAGTTCGAATCATAGCGTGGTCGTTCCGGGGCGAGATCATAGGCCGAAGGCCGATGATCGAGAACCCGTAACCCAACAATCGGGTGCGATTCAAAGTGATGCGGCTATGCTGTCGATTCGAGAATCGAGGGAGGCTTGGCATATGGCGGCGGCGAAACTGAGCGACGAGGCGTTTTCGGCAATTCTTGAGGCGCACCCTGGTCTTCGCGAGCGATTCGCATCAATAGCCATGGCGGTAGCGAATTCGGGGGAAAATCTCAAGGAGGCCGACGCGATCGAAGAGCGGATTGTCGAGGAAATGCGGCTGTTGGGGCGAGAGGCGATGCAAGGATGGGCCGAGACCCAGGTGAAAGCGACCGAGAAAGAAATTCGTCAACAACCTTCGATGCATCGCCAAGGTAAAAAAAACTCCGCTGGCATACGAAATTTGGCGAAATCGAGGTTTTAGAGCCGCAATATCGGAGCGAGACGAAGCGCGTTCGCCCATTCATGCGCAGCGCAAAAGTTGTCCCTCGGGGGTGTTCACGGCCGCTGCAGCGCGCCATCGTCGACTTTGCCGCCGATCAGTCTTTCGCTCTGGCGCGGATAAAGTTGCTTGAGCACTACGGCTTCGAGATCGGCGAGAGCACGATCCAGCGGGTCGCTCTGGGCCATGCGAAGACTGTGTTCGAAGCCGGCGGGGCTTCTCAAGATTTTCCCCAAACGGTGGGTCGTCACAAGGAGATTGTCGCTCAAACGGATGGCGGCATGATCCCGATCGTGGAGCCGGATGCCAGCCAGAAGGACAAGCGTAAGGGCAAGACGCTGTCGTGGCGAGAGGCCAAGATTTGCCTCGCGCACGCCAAGGGGAGCCAAACGCCGGTCTACGACGGCACGATCGAGGGCGGCGTCGAAACCGCCGGACGAAAGCTTTTCGCATGCGCGGTCCGGGCCGGCTTCGGCGCGACCTCCCACGTCCACGCGGTTGGGGACGGAGCGCCCTGGATCGTCGGCCAAGTGGAGGAACACTTTGGCGCGCAGGGCAGCTACTTGATTGATTTTTATCATGTTTGCGAGTATTTGAGCGCCGCCGCCAAGGCGATTGCGAAGGACGCCGCGGCGCTTGACGCCTGGATGAACGCGCAAAAGGAAGCGCTCAAAACCGGGCGTCTCGATCAGGCGCTGGCGGCGCTCGCCGGCCACATCGAAGCTCCCGAAGTAGACGACGATCAAGCGCCGGTGCGCCGATGCCATCGCTATTTGAGCGGTCGGCGGAACCACCTGAACTATCATGACGCCTTGGCCAACGATCTGCCGATCGGCTCCGGTGAGATCGAAAGTGCGCATCGCTATATTGCGCAGCAACGCCTGAAACGGCCAGGCGCCTGGTGGCGCGTGGACCACGCCGAATATATGCTGGCGCTGCGCATCAACCGTAGAAACGGCGATTGGGCGGCCTATTGGGCCACGTTCGGCAAAACCGGCTCGCCCGCAAATCAGAACCGACCAGCCGGATCACGAAAATCCGCAGCGTGAGTGCATCACTTTGGATCGCACCCGGCTGTTCAACTAAGGACTGTTCAACTAAGGACTGTTCAACACCCCTCTGGCTCCGGTGATCCCGGGTGGGTGCTTCCGTTCCAGGGAGCCGACCGTCTGGAGCCAGTTGATCGCTGGGAGCGTTTGCGCGAGGCGAAAAAGCCGCGTTGATCTCGTCCCGATTGCTGCAGGTCTGCGATACTGGTCGGCGACGACGACACATCAAATTTGGAGGGGCTCCACCGGCTCGACTCGCGGAGAGCCTCCTCACCCGATGCACTTCGGGCATCGACCTCTCCCTGCACGCGGGGCGAGGTTAAGTAAACGGCTCTCGATCAATGCCTCAACGTTCCATCCAGCGCGGATGTCATCCATTGTGTCACGGCATCCAAGCCAAGAAAATCCAACGCGACGCGTTGAAGGGCTGACGCGGTGCCCTTGCCCTGCGCGACTGCGACAAAGAGGTCGCAGCGCCGCGACACCGCGATGCCGACGGCGGCATGCCGCGAGCCGTCGGACATCTGGAGATCGTAGGTCCTCAGCCGGCCCGGCATGTCGGCAATCCGGATCACCCTGCCCGGCTCGCGTGGAACAAAGCGCTCGCTGATCAGATCGAGATCGGTGACGCGATCGACTTCGCCGTCATCGGCGACGCCGCTGTCGCAATTGCAAAAGCCGATCTTCGGACGCACATACACTTCAACTTCGTCACCGCACAGCTCACTCGTGCAATGGAACGCGCGGCCGGCGGGCCACCCATCGCGCGGAAACGGCCAGGCGATCTCGTGCCAGCGCTCGAGCGGCCGGGCCGGCTGGAAAGCGGCGGAGCCGGACAGCGTGCAAATCGCAACCGCAAACGCGCTCAGCAGCAGTCTACGCATAGGCATCACCGCTCATCAGGGCAGGCCGGCCACCGCGCGCGCGGCGCCGGTCAGCTCCAGGACATGCAGCCCGGTATTGGCGCGATCGACGATATAGATATAGCCGCGCTCGTCGGTTTCGACATTATTGGTCCGGATCGCCACCTTGCAGCGGTCCTTGCCCTCGAGAGTCACGCAACGCTTGTCGGTCGCCGCGGTGATCGAGGGGATGAAATAGCCGACTTCGACCGGGTGATAGGGATCGCGAATGTCGAGCGCCCGCACCCCGGCATTGAAGAACGCGATAAACGCCATCTTCTTGTAGTAGACCGGCGCCATGCTCTCGTTGGAGGAATGCGAGCCGAACCGCCCTCCCCGCTCGCAGAACGAGCCGCCGGCTTCCGGCACCGTGAAACTCGAAATCATCATCGGGCGGTTCTCGACCGTGACGTCGGCGAACCAAACCATCTGCCGCGGTTCGCTGCACTCGTTCAGGATCGCCTCATCGACGATCATCACGATGTCGCGGCTTTGGCCGTCCTTGTCGTGAACGAATTCGGCGATCGGCATTTGCCTCATTGGAAATGTGGTGTGGGCGCCGTTGAAGGCGGACATCGGCATTCGCGAGATCTCCGGAAGCCGAAGATTTTCCGGGGTCGGCTCCCTCGGTCCGTTGATGAGCTTTTCGCGGTCGACGATCTGCAGGAAGCCGCCCTTGTTGGTGCCGTATCCGAAATAGACCCGGTTGCCCGCCGGGCCGGTGGAGATCGGCCCGTGCAGTTCGGTCGGCACCGCGCCGGTTGAGCCGGGCTCCTGGCCGGGAAGGCCGAAGTCCCTGATCTTGGCGGGATGCGCGGGATCGCCGAGGTCGTAGACCTGCGTCATGCGGCGCGTGCGCCAGTCCGGCGCGCCCGAGACCAGAAAGGCAATGCCGGTATCGCATTCCCACCAGCTTTTGTGGGTATCCTTCAAGCCCCCGATCCGCGTGACCAGAACAGGATTGGCGGGATCGGCGACATTCCAGATCTCATGCGCTTCGCTGCCGAAGGTCCGCAGCATATAGACCGCGTCGCGATCGCCCTTGGGCAGCGCCTTGCCGTCGCAGACGCGCACCATCTGCGCGCCGCCTCCCTCATACTTTCCTTCCTGGCCTGGAATATGATGCAGATATTTCGGCTGCGCGGGATCGGTGACGTCGACGATCGAGGTGCCGTTCGGCTCGGCCTTGCCGGTCAGCGGATTGACCGGCGCCGGAATATCGTCGGTGCCGCCGTGATGCCCGATATAGGCGATCCAGCGGTCGCCCTGATGGTGGATGGTCGGCTGATAGGCGCTGCGCGCCTGCAGGTCGTTAAACCCGACCAGTTTCATGTTGGAGGCTTCGGGCGGGGCCCCGATCTTTTGTTCGGTCTGTACCGGTTGACTCTGCGCGTGCGCACCGCCGCAGAGAACGAATAGGGATGTGAAGCAGATTGCCGATTTGACGTAACGGTTCATG
>DATBYN010000157.1:0-2404 GCA_036513695.1 Bradyrhizobium sp.
TGTAAAACTTCAGCGAGAAGCCGCGGATGTCGCGCTCGGCGTCCGCGGCGCCGCGCTCGCCGGCCACCGTCGAGAAGCGGGAGAACATCGGCGTCTGCTTGCCGATCTTGGAGAAGATTCTGGCCTTGGTGTAGCGCGTGATGTCGTGGGTGACGGTGAAGGTCCCGTAGGCTCCCCAGCCCTTGGCGTGCATGCGCCGCTCCGGGATCACCTCGCGGTCGAAATGCGCCATCTTCTCGATCAGCCAGATGTCCTGCAGCAGTGCCGGGCCGCGCGGGCCGGCGGTCATGATGTTGGTGTTGTCAGCGACCGGCGCGCCGGTAGCGTTGGTAAACCGCTTCTCAATAGCCATGATCAGTTCCCTTGGAGTCCTAAATCTGTTGGGTTAGGTTGACGTGCGCCGACATCGAGCCTGACCGTTCGGCCGATGGCGGCTTCTTTCGATCGCAGGCGGTAGCTGGCTTACCCGCGCCAGGCGGAGCCGCGGATCACGCTGCAGAAGTTGCCGCGATGAAAGTGCGGATCCTTGTCCGCGAGCACGTCGGCCTTGACGTTGCCGAAGGTCGTCTCCGGCTTGTGCTTGATGCCGTCGTAGAACGCCTGGATGATGTCTTCCTTGAAATGCTGCGGGCGCGGATGGGCGCGCACCACGGCTTCGCGCTCGGCGTCGCTGTATTCAGCATAGCTCAGGCCGAGCACGTCCATTTCGACGCCTGCCGTCACCAGCGCCACGACGGGGTGCATGTGCTGCGGAATGCCGGGGGTGGTGTGGAGTGCGATCGCGGTCCAGACCGTGTCGATATCGGTCTGGGAAATCCCGTGACTGCGTAGAAAGTCGCGGGCCGCATTGGCGCCGTCGACCTCAAAGCGCTCGTCGGCGCTGCTGTGCTGCCGCGTCAGCCCCATGTCATGGAACATCGCGCCGGCGTAGAGAAGCTCCGGGTCGAAGCTCAGGTCGCGGTGCTTGCCGGCCAGCGCGCCGAAATAATAGACGCGGCTGGAATGATGAAACAGCAACCCCGACTCGGTGTCCCGCACTAGCTCCGTTATTTCACGCGCGAGTTTGCTGTCGGGAATGCTGACGCCGCTGACGGGTCGGCTCAAAAGTTCGATGGACGGGCTCATGACTTGCTCCGGTTTTTCTGCTCGCCAGAAACATAAAACCGGGCTAGATTGTCTGCAATTAACGTATTACGTCAAATTCAGCCAAAACCGGGCTTGAACGGACGTGGGTGATGAAAGCAAGAACGATCGCCATTGTGGCGCTTCCAGGCGTGCAGCTACTCGATGTCTCCGGACCGCTTGATGTGTTCGCCGAGGCCAACGCGCAGGCCGGGAACTCGCCCTATTCGCTATCGGTGGTCGCGGCCGAGCCGGGCCCGATCCGCAGTTCGTCAGGGGTGCGGCTGATGCCCGATCGCGTCATCGGCATCGACGCGGATTTGAAACCGGACACGCTGTTGATCGCGGGATGCCCGAATACGGTGGACGTCCCGGCCGATGGCAAAGTGGTCGACTGGCTGCGAAGGAAAGCGCCGGCAGCGCGCCGGTTCGGCTCGGTCTGCAGCGGCGCATTCTACCTGGCTGCTGCGGGCCTGCTCGATGGGCGGCGCGTGACGACGCATTGGGCGGTCGCCGAGCAACTGGCGCTTCGCTATCCCTCCGTTCGCGTCGACGAGGACGCGATCCATGTCAGCGACGGAGCACTGCGCACCGCGGCCGGCGTGACCGCGGGGCTCGATCTGGCACTCGCGCTGGTCGAGGAGGATCTGGGGCACGACATCGCCATGAGGGTTGCCGGGCAGCTCGTGATGTTCTTCAAGCGTCCGGGCGGGCAGATGCAATTCAGCCGCAAGGGCGAGGCGGCTCCAGCGGGTCGCGCGGCGCTGCAGGAGCTGCAGCGCTGGGTCGCCGCCAATCCGGCGCTCGATCACTGCGTCGCCAATCTTGCAAAGCGCATGGACTTGAGCCCGCGCCACTTCGCACGTCTGTTTCGAAGCGAGGTCGGGATCACGCCTGCGACATGGGTGGAGGAAGCGCGCGTGAATGCCGCCCGGCGCTTGCTGGAGGTCGGCCACGAAAAGCCGAAGCAGGTTGCCGCGCATTGCGGCTTTGCCGATGCGGATACGCTGCGTCGTGCCTTTGCGCGGCATGTCGGCGTTACGCCGGCTGAATATCGCAAGCGGTTCGCAACGATCGCCGCCTGATCCGCGCCGACCGGCCGGCTCAGACCGTTCCGCTCACCGATCGGCCGGCTTCTCCGGCATGATCTGCAGCAGCGGTTCCGGCGTGACCGCGAGTTGCCCGGTAAACGGCCGATCGTGAGCCGCGATCAAGAGTAGCGAGGCGGCGATGCCGGTCGCATACAGGCCCATCGCAAGGGCCGATGCCAGCCGGTTGTCGC
>DATBYN010000158.1:0-14170 GCA_036513695.1 Bradyrhizobium sp.
GTGCCCGCGCTTTCGACACTGGCCTTGACGTGGTCCTCTTCGCCGGTCGAAACGCCGCCGGTGGTCAGGATCAGATCGTGGTAACCGGCCACGTTCTTCAGGCTATGCGCCAGCGCGGCGCGATCATCGCGCAAAATGCCGAGATCGCTGACCTCGCAGCCAAGCCGCTTGAGCATTGCCGTCAGCATGAAGCGGTTGGAATCGAACAATTGCGCGGCCGCGCGCTTGTCCCCTGGCGATACCAGTTCGTTGCCGGTCGAAAACACCGCGACGCGGATGCGCCTCGTCACGTCGACCTCCGTCAGGCCGAACGCGGCCGCGAGCGCGACGTCCTGCGGCCGCAAGCGCCGACCGGTTTTGAGCGCGGAAGACCCGACGGCAATGTCCTCGCCGGCGGGGCGCACATTGGCGCCCGCTTTCAGGCCCGCCGGCAGAACCACCTTGCCGGCGTCATCGACACGCACGTCCTCCTGCATGAACACCGTGTCGGCGCCATTAGGCATCGGCGCGCCGGTGAAAATCCTGACCGCATGACCCGGCGCGATCGCTTCGGTTGCCGACGCGCCGGCCTGCACGCGCCCGGTCACCGGAAACGCCGCTTCGTCCGCCAGCGGCAGATCGCGGCTGCGTACCGCATAGCCATCGACGGCGGAATTGGTGAAGGGCGGGAGCGGTAGCGAAGCGGAAATGTCGTGAGCGAGAATGCGCCCATCGGCCTCGGCAAGCGGAACAGTCTCGACGTCCTGCACCGCCGTCACCCGCGCGGCGATGATGCCGACGGCCTCGTCGACCGACATCATCGGCCCGCCGAACGCAAAGCAATCGTCGGACAATTGCGCCATGTTATGTCTCAGGCTTCGCTGACGCTGCGCGCCAGCACGTCTTCGACCGATACCGCGAACCGTTGCATCATAGCCGCAATCGCCGGGATGTCATCGAGATGGGCGACGGGAAGCGTGGTTTCAACCGCGGCATCGGTCGCGATACCGGCGATCGCGGGGTCGTCCGGAAATAGCAGCGGCTTGGCGTTGGCGGAGCGATGCACCTCGATCTTGCAGTGCGGCTCGGACTTGAAGCCTTCGACCACGACCAGATCGACCCGCGACATTTTTTTTAGCAATTCCGGGAGCCGCGGCTCGGAGCGGCCGCGCAATTCATGCATCAGGGCCCAGCGCTGGCCCGAGGACACCAGCACCTCTTGGGCGCCCGACTGCCGATGCACCCAGGAATCCTTGCCCGGTACGTCGACATCGAAACTGTGGTGGGCGTGCTTGATCACGGAGACGCGAAGGCCTCTCTCTCGCAAATGCGGGATGACGCGCGACAGCAGCGTGGTCTTGCCCGCGCCGCTCCACCCCGCCAAGCCAATCACTTTCATCACTTTCTCCGCGCAGCCCCGGAACCGGGCTAGGTTTTGCCTCTAGGTGCTTTATATCGGGCTTAAGGGAATGTCATGCTAGCCTGCGAATGATGATGAAGATCGACAAAGCGCCCGTTCCCCTGATCCTGCCCAACCCAAGGGATCCGCGGCTGACCGAACGCGTCGCCGGGACCGATCAGACCGGCGCTGCGGTCGAGATCAATGTGCCCGTGGAGCGGCCGCTGACGCTGTATCTCAACGCGCAGGAGATCGTCACCATGATGACGATCGGCGACTATCCGGAGTACCTCGCGCTCGGCTACCTGCTCAACCAGAACATGCTGAAATACGACGATGTCGTCACCGAAGTGGAATATGAGGACGATCTCGGGGTGGTGGTGGTGCGCACCGAGCATCACACCAATTTTGAAGCAAAACTGAAAAAGCGCACGCAGACTTCGGGCTGCGCGCAGGGCACGGCGTTCGGCGATCTCCTGGAAGCGGTCGAAAGCGTCGCGCTGCCCAGGGCAGAGCTACGCACCTCCTGGCTCTACCAGATGACGCACACGATCAACACCATGCCCTCGCTCTATCTCGAGGCCGGCGCGATCCATGGCTGTGTGCTGTGCAAGGAAGGCACGCCTGTCTGCTACACCGAAGACGTCGGCCGCCACAACGCGGTCGACAAGATCGCGGGCTGGATCTATCGCCACGGCGTCGATCCCGCCGACAAGATTCTCTATACCACCGGGCGGCTGACCTCCGAGATGGTGATCAAGACGGTGCGGATGGGGATTCCGATCCTGGTCTCGCGCTCGGGTTTTACCGCATGGGGCGTCGACCTGGCGCGGCAGGTCGGCCTGACGCTGGTCGGGCGCACGCGAGGAAAACGTTTCATCGCGCTGTCGGGCCAGGAGCGCATCATCTACGATCAGAATCTTTCCTTCGTCGAAGACGAATCCGCACGTCACAAGCGCAAGGGCGAAGCCGGTGACGACTAACATCCCCGGCGTATTATTGGCCGGCGGCCTGGCGCGGCGGATGGGCGGCGGCGACAAACCGATGCGCCAGATCGGCGGCCGCACCATCCTCGAGCGCGTGATCGCGCGATTAAAACCGCAATGCGACGGGCTGATCCTCAACGCCAACGGCGATCCGGCGCGGTTTGCCAGTTTTGGATTGCCGGTCATCCCCGACAGAGTGGAGAATTTTCCCGGGCCGCTCGCCGGCATCCTGGCGGGGCTCGACTGGGCCGCGGAGAACAGACCCGAAGTTGAATCCGTTCTCAGCGCGGCCGCGGATTGCCCGTTCCTGCCGCGCGATCTCGTCACGCGCCTGCATCGGGCCCGCACCGAACAGAATGCGCAGCTCGCCGTCGCCGCCTCCGACGGGCAATCGCATCCGGTGATCGGATTGTGGAGCGTTGGCTTGCGCGAAGAGCTTCGCCACGCGCTTGTTGTTGATGACATCCGCAAGATCGACCGCTGGACCGCGCGCTACAGGCTTGCGACAGTGACGTGGCCGACGACACCGCTCGATCCGTTCTTCAATGCCAATACGGTGGATGATATCGCGGAGGCAGAGCGGCTGGCGGCACTGGATGGGGGGTGAGCCCACCCTCTCCCGCAAGCGGGAGAGGGGGCGCACCGTGCCTCCCATGTCGTCCCTGCGTAAACCCGCGTTCATCGGGACGACGGCGGAGTGATCGTCACGCCTTCCGAAACCCCGCGTGCTCCAGCGCCGTGCGGCTTTCTTCCGACGCCAGCGCCCGCAAGAACGCCTGCACCGCCGGGCGCTCTTTACGCGCCGTCACCAGCGCAAAATCATAGTGCTCTTCGGCGAGCGCAATGAAACCGAGCCCCGTCGCGTGCGCGACCGGTGCAATGGTCATGCCCCAGTCGGCGCGACGCTGCGCCACGGCGGCTGCGACCGCGTTGTGCGAGCGCGGCTGATTCCAGTAGCCGTCGGGGCGCGCCTCGCCGAGCAGGCGGTCGATCAGGATGCGGGTGCCGGCGCCCTGGTTGCGGTTGACCATGATGCAATTGGCATCGGCGAGCGCGGCGCGGACTGCGCCTTCCGCATTCAATCCTTCGAACCGCGCATCGCCCGATCGAAACACGATGCCCTGCATCCGCCGCCAGCCCGGCACCAGTTCGAGCCCGGCCATGAGAAACGGCGCGTTGTAACTTTCGGTCGCCTCGTCGAACAGATGGATCGGCGCCAAATCGCACTCGCCGCGACGCGCCGCCGCGAGACCGCCAAGACTGCCGACCGCGATCGAGCGCACCATGAGGCCGGCGCGTGCCAGCGGCGCGGTGACCAGATCGAGCCCGGTGCAATGGCTGCCGACGATCAAGAGATCGGGCACCCGGACATGCGGCGTGAACAGCGTCACCTCGGCCGCTGTGCCGGCCGGCATTTGATCGGCCAGCGCATCGATCTTCAAAAATCCGTCGGCCTGCGCGAAAGAAGTGATGGCGCCGGAACCCTTGCCGGAGGGGTAGGCGATCAGGCCGTCGGCGCCTTCGACCAGCGATACCATGACGAATTCGGTGCGGCCCAGTTCGGAGGCGATCCGCACGGGGACCTTTGCCGTGACCTTGGCATCGGAGCGCGGCGGCAGGCCCGCCATCCGCCGCAGCACCGGCACGATCATGTCGTGGAAGGTGAACATCGCCGAGGTCGGAAATCCCGGCAGGATCACCACCGGCTTGCCGTCGCAGACCGCCAGACACAGCGGTTTGCCCGGTTTCAGCGCGACACCATGCGCGATGATGCCAGGCGGACCTAGCCGCGCGATGATGCGATGCGACACGTCGCCCGCGCCCTTGGAAGTGCCGCCGGAAAGCACCAGCATGTCGCAGGTCTCGAGCGCCCTACGCATGGCGGCTTCGAGTTTTTCCTCGTCATCGGCAACCGCGCCGAGAAAGATCGCCTCGCCGCCGTTCTCGTTCACCGCCGCCGTGACGATCGCGCCGTTGGTGTCGTAGATCGCGGCGGGGCGCAGCGGCGTGCCGGGCTGAACCAACTCGTCGCCGGTCGAGATCACCGCGACGCGCGGCCACCGCGTGACGGATACTTCCGAGATGCCGCAGGCCGCGCACATGCCGATCTCGCGCGAGCCGATCATGGTGCCGGCGCGCAAGAGCGACTCGCCGCGCGCGATATCGGAGCCGGCATAGGACACCAACTGTCCGGGAGACGCGGCGCGGCGGATTTCGATCGCGCGGGCGCCAGCGGGGTTGGTATGCTCGACCATGATGACGGCGTCCGCGCCGCGCGGCAGCGGACCGCCGGTCGCAATCGAGGTCGCCGTGCCTGACAGCACGGGCCGCAATGGCGCGGTGCCGCAGGCGATCACTTCGTCGTTCAGCACGGCGCGCACGGGCGCGGCTTCGCTGGCTTTGGTGAGATCGGCGGAGCGCACCGCAAAGCCGTCGACATTGGAGCGGTCGAACGGCGGCACGTCGATCGGCGCCACAATATCCTGCGCCAGCACGCAGCCAAGCGCGTCGGAAAGAAGCCGCTGCTGGTGCGGGACCGCGCGCGGAAACAGCGCGGCCTCGAAGCGCGCGCTCGCCTCTTCGCGCGACAGGATAGTAAGGAACTGATCCTGATCGACGCTGTCACGGCTTTTCGGCGGACGCACATTGGTCATGTCGGAACCCATCTCAGTCCCGCAACATATAGGCATCGACCGGCGTGCCCGCAGCAAATCCTTCGCTGCCGCCGGGCACGAGCAGCCATGCATCCGACCGGGCGATGGTCGCAAGCGGCATCTCGCCGATCGCCAGCGGCATCCAGGCGTTTTCTGTTCGTTCGAGCAGGACGATCTCGCCGATGCCGACACTTGAGGCAATTTTTCGCGCCAGCGGCAGGGTGATCGATTGCCGCGGCGCAAGCCCGGACAACCGATCCAACACCGGCAGCACCAAGGTCAACCACGCCGCCAGCGCCTGATCCGGCGCGCCCGGCAGCGCAACGACCGGGATTTTTCCGATCCTGCCGACAGCCGCGGTTCGGCCCGGCTGCACTGCGATGCCATGCGCGACGACCTCGCCACGCGCCGCCAATGCGGCGATCGCCGCATCGGTCCGGCCGACACCGCTGCCGCCGATCGTGACCAGCAGATCGCAATCGCCGGGCTCGATCGCCTTGGCGGTCGATGCCGCGTCGCGTCCACCGGCTTTCGCGCGGGCCGTGCTGGCGCCGGCCGCGCCTGCAAGTTCAGCGATCAACTGCACCGTATCGGTGTAACCCGAGTTCGCGGGAATATCGACGAGACGCAGGCGCGGACGACGCACGTTGAGGCTTTGCAATCCCGCCGCCCGCGCGCCCAACAGATCGATCCGGCGAATGCGTCGCGAGGGGGCGATGACAGATTTGCCTTCTGCGATATCGGCGCCGGCGCGGCGAACGCCCTGCCCCGGGATCGCTTCCGCCAGCATCTGGAACCGCGGGCCTGCGTGGTCGACGGAGTCCGCATCGACGACGCAGTCGCAATCCTCCGGCATTGCATCTCCGGCTTCGACCCAAACCGGCGGTCGCGCCAGCGGCAGCGGCGTATAGGACGACGCGCCGACGAGATCGCGGGCGCGCAATGCCCAGCCGTCGCTGGCTGCGATATCGCGCCGGGGGACCGCTTGAAGCGGCGGCATGTCGGCCGCAACGCAGCCGAGCGCTTCCGCAAGCGAAAGACTAACCGGCGCGACCGGCGTAACGCGCTGCAGCAGCGCGGCGAGCGCGACATCGAGCGGGGTGAGCGAAGCGGGCAAGCGCTGGGTCGGGATCATCTCGCCATGGTGGACCACGTGCCGGCGCCTTGGCAACTATCACGAAAACTTAGTCGTCCCGGCGAACGCCTGGCGAACGCCGGGACGATCACCACCGCCGTTAATTGTTGGCAAAGGCAATTACCACAGCGCCTTAATGAGAGGCCGCGGCGCCGCGATGAGCGCAATTGCGCTCACGCTGGTGTCCCTGCTTCGCAGGGACGACGAGGTGTTGAACCGTCAAACGTTGAGGTTCATCCAGACGGCCTTCGGCTCGGTGAAATTCTCGATCGCGGCCGTGCCGTGCTCGCGGCCGAGGCCGGAGTCGCGCTCGCCGCCCCAGGGCAACCGCACATCGGTATAGCCATAGGTGTTGATCCAGACCGTGCCGGCGCGGGCTTTCTTGGCAAAACGCTGCACCCGTCCGATGTCGCGGCTCCAGACACCTGCGGCCAGACTATAGGCGGTGCCATTGGCTATCCGCACCGCGTCAGCCTCGTCACGAAACTTGATGACGCTGACGACCGGGCCAAAGATTTCTTCCTGCGAGACCCGCATCTCGTGCTTGACGCCGGCAAACACCGCCGGGCTGATAAAATATCCGCGGTCGCCGACGCGCTCGCCGCCGGTCGTGAGCAGCGCACCCTCCCTCTCGCCGATCGCGACATAATCGAGAATGATCTTCATTTGTTTTTCGGAGATCACCGGGCCGAGCGTGGTGGCGCGGTCGCCGGGATCGCCGATGCGCAAGCCCTTGGCGCGCGCTGTCAGCCGCTCGACCACTTCGTCGTAAACCTTCTCATGGGCGAGCACACGGGAGCCTGCCGAACAGACCTGACCGGCATTGAAGAAAATTCCCGCCGCCGCGGCCTTGGTGGCGGCGTCGAGATCGGCATCATCGAAGATGACATTGGCGGACTTGCCGCCGAGCTCGAGCGACACGCGTTTGAAATTGCCGGCGGCTGCCCGCATGATTCCACGGCCGACGCCGGGCGATCCGGTAAAAGTGACCTTGTCGACATCGCCGTGGTTGACGAGGGCCTCGCCCACCACCCGCCCGGGGCCGGTGACGATGTTGAGCACGCCTGCCGGTAGCCCAGCCTCAAGCGCAAGTTCGCCGATGCGCAGCGCCGACAGCGAGGTCAGCTCGGCGGGCTTCATGACGACGGTGCAGCCGCCTGCCAGCGCCGGCGCGAGCTTCCACATCCCGATCATCAGCGGGAAATTCCAGGGCACGATGGCCGCCACCACGCCGACGGGCTCGCGCACGGTGTAGGTCAAGGCGTCATCGCGCGTCGACACCACCTCGCCGCTGATCTTGTCGGCCCAGCCGGCATAGTAAGTCAGCGTGTCCACGGCGGCCGGGAAATCCTGGCGCAGCACCGCCGCGATCGGCTTGCCGGCATCGAGGCTCTCAAGTGCTGCGATTTCGTCGGCGTGCTGTTTGAGAAGCTCCGCCCATCTGAGCAGGATGTGACCGCGCTCGGCGGCACGCATCGTGCGCCAAGGGCCTTCGAAGGCACGGCGCGCCGCGGCCACGGCACGATCGACGTCGGCTTCGTTGCCTTCGGCGATCGTGGCAATCACCTCTTCGGTCGCAGGATTGAGCGATTGGAAGCTGCGACCGGAGGCGGACGAAACCTGCCGGCCGTCGATCAGCAGCAATCTGTCTTTGGCGACCGAGGCGACGGGCGATGGCTCGCGGGAATAGTCATATGCAATCGACATCATATTTCCTCCGTTTCTTAGGCTCGAACGTAGGAGGATATTTGCCGTAGTAAATATGATATGATCTGCCTATGGCGCGCAGCCATATGAAGCTAATTTCATAACTAGGTACAAACATGCTGCACATCGAAATCGAAACCGTCTGGCGATTTCACAAAGAGGGCAGCCCGCAGACCGCGATCGTCATGCTCGGGATCCTCAACGAAATCCGCAAAACCGGCAAACTCACCAGCGCCGCCGATCACGCCCGGCTTTCGTACCGGCACGTCTGGAACCTCGTCGAGCAATGGTCGGATTTCTTCGGCGTACCCCTGGTCGAGACCCAGCGCGGCAAAGGAACAAGACTGACGGCCTTCGGCGAAAAGCTGGTCTGGGCAGGCGAGCGCATGCAGGCCCGTCTCGGCCCGCAGCTGGAGAACCTGGCGCAGGAGCTTGTCAGCGAGATAAAGCCGTTTCTGCATCAGCGCCCGTCGGTGATCCGCGTCCACGCCAGCCACGGTTTCGCGGTCTCGAAGCTGCGGGAGCTACTTGACCGTGAGCCCGGTATCGGCGTCGACCTGCGCTATGTCAGCAATCAAAATTCCCTGGTGTCGCTGGCGCAGGGCGCCTGCGACCTCTCGGGCGTGCACCTGCCCCACGGCGAATTGCGCGCGCAGGGCGTTCGGGCTTGCAAGGAGTGGCTCGACCCGCGCGAGGACCGCGTCATCAGTTTCGTCACGCGCGAGATGGGCCTGATGCTCAAGCACGGCAATCCGCTCAAGATCAAATCTCTCAAAGACCTCGTCGACCGCAAGGTTCGCTTTGTCAATCGCGACCACGATTCGGGAACACGGCTGTTGTTCGACCAGTTGTTAGCCTTGCACAAGATCGACGAGGCGAAAATCAACGGCGCGCAGCAGATGGAATTTACCCACGCCGCGGTTGCCGCTTATGTCGCGAGCGGCATGGCGGATGCGAGTTTCGGCGTCGAGGCCGCGGCCCGGCAGTTCGGACTCGATTTCATCCGGATCCTGACGGAGGATTATTTCTTCGTCTGCAAGCGCGCCTTCCTGGAGACGGAGCCGATGCAGCGCATGCTCGACATCATGAAGGGCCGCGAATTCCACGAGGCTGTGGCTGCGCTGCCCGGATATGTCGCCGCCAACACCGGGGCGGTCAGCTCGGTAAAGGAATTCCTCGAAAGGGTTGATGCCAGCCTATAGGGGCGCTGACGTCCCTTCCCCGCATCAAGAAAAAACGACTGCCGGCCGTCGATCAGGGCGGCCGAGACGCGGGCGGCCTCTCACTTCTTCAGCACAAATTCCGCTATTCGGCCAATTAATTGAACAGGCGCAGAAATATGCATACAAATGCAAAATGGACTTTTTGACCACCAGCGAGGCCGCTGAATATGTCCGGCTTGGTGAGCGCAAGCTCTACGAACTGGTGACGTCAGGCGCGATCCCCTGCAGCAAGGTGGCGGGAAAATGGCTGTTTCCACGTCACGAGCTGGACCTTTGGGTACTTTCGGGATTGGCGCGCCCCGCTGGCGTGACCGCGGCCGATCCGCCTCCGATCGTCGGCGGCAGCCAGGACGATCTGTTGGAATGGAGCTTGCGCGAATCCGGATCCGGGCTTGCCTCGCTCACCGAGGGCACTGCGCGCGGCGTCGAGCGTCTGCAGCGCGGCGAGGTGATGGCCGCGGCGATCCACTTCCACAGCCCTGCCATTCCCGAAGAATCTGCTGGCGACGCCAATGTTGGCGCGGTGCGCGCGCTACCGGGCCTGCATGATGCCGTGCTGGTCGGATTCGCGCGGCGCGAACAGGGGTTTTTGCTGCCGCCGGGCAATCCGAAACAACTGCACACGCTTTCCGATGTTCTCGGCGCCGGCGCAAAAATGGCCGTGAGGCAGCCCGGCGCGGGCGCGCAGATGCTGCTTGAGGTGCTGCTGACCCAGGCCGGCGCTGCACATAAAGATCTGCGCCGGCTCGAGCCGCCCTGTCTCACTGGTCCCGATCTCGCGAGCGCGATCCGCGCCGGCAAGGCCGATTGCGGCGTCGCCACGCGCGCCGCGGCGAAATCGGCGGGGCTCGATTTTGTCCCGCTGGTATCAGAGAATTTTGACCTCTTGATGCGACAACGGAGCTATTTCCGGCCTTCCATGCAGACGCTGATCGGCTTCATCGGGCACAAGCGGCTGAAGCAGCGCGCCAGCGAACTCACCGGTTACGACCTGGCGCCATCCGGCCAAATCCGTTTTGCCGCGTGACTATCTCTTTGTTTGAGCATGATCTCCGGGCAAACGCTTCGCGTTTGTCCCGAGGGAAAACCGGTCTCCACTCTTCCGGATCATGCTGTTGACGCGGGCAGCCAATTAGTTGCAAAAGCAACGGACCGGCGGAGTGACGCTCCCGGTCAAATAATAAAGGCCAATGTGCCCGACACCCATGGGAGGACATCTGTGATTTCAGCGAGAAAAATATCCATGCTTGCGGCGTTCGCGGCAGCTGCGTTGTCATCGCCGCCGGCGCTGGCCCAAATCTCGGACGATGTGGTCAAGATCGGTGTGCTCACCGACATGAACGGACCGGCCTCGACGCCCACCGGCCAGGGCTCGGTCACCGCGGCGCAGATGGCGGTGGATGATTTCGGCGGCAAGGTGCTGGGCAAGCCGATCAGCGTGATCGTCGGCGATCATCAGCTCAAGGCGGATATCGGCGGCGGCATCGCGCGGCGCTGGTACGACGTCGAACAGGTCGATCTGATCGTGGACGTGCCGGTGTCGGCGGTGGGGCTCGCGGTGCAGAACATCGCCAACGAGAAGAAAAAACTGTTCATTGCGCACTCCACTGGAGCTGCGGATTTCCACGGAAAGTTCTGCTCGCCTTACGCGATCCAGTGGGTATTCGACACCCATGCGCTCGCGGTCGGCACCGCGAAGGAAGTGGTGAAGCGCGGCGGCGACAGCTGGTTTTTCATCACCGACGATTACGCATTCGGCCATGCGCTTGAACGGGATGCCTCCACCGTCGTCACCGCCAACGGCGGCAAGGTGCTGGGTTCGGTGCGTCCGCCGCTGGCAACGCCGGACCTGTCGTCGTTCGTGCTGCAGGCACAGTCCTCCAAGGCAAAAATCATCGGCATCGCGGCAGGTCCCCCGAACAACATGAACGAGATCAAGACCGGCGCCGAATTCGGCGTCTTCAAAGGCGGCCAGCAAATGGCCGCGCTGCTCGCGCTCATCACCGACATTCATTCGCTGGGGTTGCCGGCAGCCCAAGGGCTGTTGCTGACGACGTCGTTCTACTGGGACATGGATGACAAGACCCGCGAATGGTCGAAGCGCTATTTTGCCAAGATGAACCGGATGCCGACGATGTGGCAGGCCGGCGTCTATTCTTCCGTGATGCATTATCTCGACGCCATCAAGGAGACCGGCACTGATGAGCCGCTCAAGGTTGCGGCAAAGATGCGCGAAAAACCGATCGAGGATTTCTTCGCGCGCAACGGAAAACTGCGCGAGGACAATCTGATGGTGCACGATTTGATGCTGGTCGAGGTCAAGAAGCCGGAAGAGTCAAAATATCCGTGGGACTATTACAAGATATTGGCAAAAATTTCCGGCGAGGACGCGTTCGGCCCGCCGGATCCGGCATGCCCGATGGTGAAGAAGTAAATCTCATCGTCGTCCCGGCGAACGCCGGGACCCATAACCACAGGCGCCTATGATTGTGCAGAGCTGGTGCTCCAGCTTTCGCAAAACTTAGATCGATGGTTATGGGTCACGGCTCAAGGCCGGGACGACGAAGATTATTTCGCCACCCCGATCTCGCGGAAATACGTTAATACTCCCGGATGAATCAATTCCACATTCGGCGCAGCCGCGACCGTGTTCGCGGCTGTGGTCTCGCAGGCCTGCGCCAGTTTCTGGCAGAATGCGCTTTCGGCGCCATGCAGCGTCCGCGCCAGATGATAGGCGATCTCATCGGGAAGCGTTTCGCGCGCGAGGACAAAACTCCATGAGCCCAGCGCTTTGATCGCTTCATTCTGGTTTGGATAGCTGCCGGCCGGCACGGTCAGCGGCTTGAGAAATGAATGCTTGGCCCTGATCTGCGCGATCTCGTCGGCGTCAGGCGCGATGAACCTGCCGCCGCCTGGGCTTCCCGCAACGGCGGCAAATCCGGGCCAGCCGATGCCGGCGCCCCAGAGTGCAGCGACCCGTCCGTCGAGCACCATATTTGGTCCATCGCCGGCGCGATCGAGATAGACGGATTTGAAATCCTCGTCCTGCTTCAGCCCGAGACCGTCGAGCACATAGCGCGACAGGATCGGCAAGCCCGAGCCGCGCGCGCCAAAGGCAACCGACTTGCCGACGAGGTCGCGGATGCTCCTGTAGGGACTGTCGGCGCGCACCACGAACATGCCGGGACTGGAATACATCGCGGTGAGGATTTTTAGCCGGGTCGGCGGCCGGCCGATGCCCATGAAGGCTTCGTAGGAAGGTTCACCCGCGACCAGCGCGATATCGAGGTTACCTTGCTCGAGCAGCGGAATATTCTCGTTGCTGCCTTTGGTGTTGCGCGGCTCGATCGCGAGCATCGGATCGGCGCCGTTCATGATTTCGGCAAAGGCGTTGCCGTAAAGCGGAAACCCGCCGCCCGGTGTCGCCGTACCCAAACTGATCGTGATCTTTGGAATGGCCGTGCCTCCCTGTTGCGCCGCGGCGCCGCCTGCCAGCAGCATGGCGCCGGCGCAAATCACACGAACGATGTTCATGATTGACCCCATGGGCGCGCCGGCGAGCGCGCGGAAGATATTCACCCGCAACAATGTAGGCAAATTGGCAATTGTGTGAAAGCATGTGCGACTGAAGTCAAAAAGCTTTGATCTGTCGATGTGCTCGGCAGCGAGAAAAAAATATGATGGGGGGAACGATGACCGCATTCCTGCGCGGGGTCTTGTTCGTTTTGGTTTGTCTGGCGAGCCTCGCCGCCGGCACCGCGCCATCATCGGCCGCCGATTATCCGAACCGTCCGGTGCGCTGGCTGATCGGTTTTGCCGCCGGCGGTCCGGTCGACATCGTGGCGCGGATCATGAGCCAGTGGCTGTCGGAGCATTTCGGCCAGCAGTTCGTGGCGGAGAATCGCGCCGGCTCCGGTGGCAATCTTGCGGCCGCCGCCGCGGTCAACTCGACGCCGGACGGCTATACGCTGTTGTTCGTCGCGCCCAACAACGCGATCTCGACCTCGCTCTACAAGCATCTCAGCTATGATTTCATCCGCGACACCGTGCCGGTCGCGAGCATCATGCAATTGACCAACATGCTTGTGGTGTCGAACCCGATGCCGGTTAAAACCGTTCAGGAATTCATCGATTATTGCAGGGCCAATCCGGGCAAGGTTTCCTATGCCTCGTCGGGCTACGGCACCTCGGTGCACATGTCGGCGGAATTGTTCAAGGCGATGACCAAGATCGACATGGTCCACGTGCCCTATCGCGGATCGGCGATCGCCTTTCCCGACATCATCTCCAACAAAGTGCAGCTGATCTTCGACAATTTGCCGTCGGCGCTGGAGCAGTCGCGCGCCGGCACGGTGCGCGCGCTTGGCGTCACCTCGCCGCAGCGCTGGCCCGGCCTGCCCGACATCCCGGCGATTGCCGAGACCGTGCCGGGATTCGAGTCGGTCGGGTTTTATGGCATCTCCGCGCCAAGGGGCACGCCGCCGGAGATCGTCGACATCCTCAACAAGGCGGTCGGCGAGGCGCTGAAAGATCCAAAGCTGGTCGAGAAGCTCACCGCCATCGGCGGCATCCCAAAACCGATGACGCCGGCCGAATTCGGCAGACTGATTGCCGATGAGACCGAGAAATGGCGCAAAGTGGTAGAGTTTGCCGGGGTGTCGGTGGATTGAAATACTGCCCCAGCATTGCAGGATCGCCAGCCACATTGTAAGGGGTCCCCAGCACCGTTGCCCGTCCGCGAAAGCGGCAGGACCGGCGGGGCCTGTAGCTCAATGGTTAGAGCCGGCCGCTCATGACGGTCTGGTTGCAGGTTCGAGTCCTGCCGGGCCCACCAATGTTTGCAGGGGTTTCTAGAACCCCTGCCCTCTTCGCTTTTTCCTCAACCAACGAAATAACCAACGCTACCTTTTTCGGCGTTGGCCGGGAACCGATCGCGTCGGCTGCGCCCCGCAGATGGTCGGGGTGGTGGTGGCCGTAAGTGTCCCGAAGGGTCTTTTCGCTCATGCCTAAGACCCCCGCCGCTTCCCAAATCGGGGCTGCACGCTGCATCAGCCACGTGGCTGCGGTATGCCGCAGGGTATGTGGCG
>DATBYN010000159.1:0-4822 GCA_036513695.1 Bradyrhizobium sp.
TTTGGCGGCGCGGGTCCGGCGCAATCGGCCGCGGTGATGGATCTGTTGGGTATGAAAGCCTGCATCGTGCCGCCGAATCCCGGCAATCTCTCCGCCTTCGGCCTGCTCGCGGTCGACTGGCGCACCGATCACATCGTCACCAAGGTGATGCACGAGGATGCCATCGATCTCAATGACGTGGCCGCGCGCTATGCAGCGCTGGAGCGCGACGCGACAGGGACACTGATGCGCGACGGCATCGAGGCCTCGCGCATCCGCCTCGTTCGCGAGGCCGACATTCGCTATGCCGGCCAGTCGATGGAAGTGCGTGTCACCGCGCCCGGCGGCGCCGTGGATGCGTCATTTTTGGCCGGACTGATCGGCGCCTTCAATGCGGCGCATCTCAGGACGTTCGGCTATAATTATGCCGGCCAGCAGAAGGTCGAGCTTGTGAATCTCTGCGTTTCCGGTTTTGGCGTGATCGAACGGCCGCAGATGCCGAAGCTGGCTTCACGCGAGGGCAAGCCGACGGCGAAGAGCCGCCGCGCGGTCTATTTCGGCAGCGCGTTCCAGGACACGCCGGTGTACGATCGCGCATCGCTGCCGCCGGGCGGCCGGATCAATGGCCCGGCCGTCGTGGAGGAGTTCGGCTCCACGACGGTGGTGTTTCCCAGCCAAACTCTCGAGGTCGATCCGCACGGCATTCTTGTCATCCGGTCATCGCAGGAGACATCACGATGAACGTGCATCAACCGTCCCATCCGTGGCCGACCGCGCCTTTGCGCGAAACTGTCGCCGTCGATCCGATCGTGCTGCAGATCATCGAGGGTACGCTGAATTCGATCGAGGCCGAAATCGAATATGCGATCGAGCGCACCGCGCGCTCGCCGATGATCCGCGAAGCTCATGATTTCCGGGTCGGGCTGTTCGACCGCTATTGCCGCAAATTGACCGGGCGTTCTTATTCGGCGATGCCGAATGGCGTGGTGCGCGATTTTCCGCCGGAGACGATGAAGCCCGGCGACGTGTTTTTGATGAACGACACTTATCTGACCGAAGGCTCGATCGGCCACTTGCCCGATCTCTGCAGCACCGTGCCGGTGTTTTGCCAAGGCGAAGTCGTGGCCTACATCCAGGCCTTCGGGCATCATGATGACGTCGGCGGGCGGGTGCCGGGCTCGATGCCGGGTACGGCGGCGACCGTGTTCGAGGAAGGCATTGCGATCCCTCCGGTGAAGATTTTCAGCGAAGGTGTCCGTAACGATGCGGTGTTCACGATTGTCCGCCGCAACACCCGCGTGCCTGAAATGCTGTCGGCCGATCTCGACAGCGAAATCCAGGCCTGCCTGATGGGCGCGCGCCGGATGGCCGGGCTGTTCGAACGTTTTGGCAAGGAGCAGGTCGAAGCCTGTTTTCAGGCGGTCCTCGACAAATGCCGCAACATTTATCGCAACGAGCTGCTCTCAAAAATCGCCGACGGCGAATATGCCTGGGAAGATTACGTCGAGCACGACGGGATCACCGATCCAAAACTGCACAAGATCGCGCTGAAGATGACGAAGAAGGGCGGCAAGATCACGCTCGACTTCAACGGCACCGATCCGCAATCGACCGGGCCGATCAATTGGCCGGCCGACTATGCCGACGGCGCGTTCCTGATCAAATGGATCGCGCCGATCCTGCGCAACCTCGCCGACACGCCGGAGCGCGCCGCCGAAATCCATGTCAACGAAGGCGTCTGCGACGTGTTCGAGGTGATCTTTCCCCCAAAGGGCACGCTGATCACGCCGGAATGGCCGGCTGCGACCAACGCGCGGTCTTTTGTGCTGTTGCGCTGCCTCGGCCTGCTGGCGGGCGTGGTCGCGCAGGCGGTCGACGGCCGCATGCCGGCGGATCAGGAAACCATCCGTTACACGGGTTTCTTCGGCACCGATCTCGAAGGAAAGCCGTTCCTGTCGCGCGAAGTGCTCGGCGGCGGCTCGGGCGGACGCTATTATGCCGACGGCAACGACGCGATCCATATCGTCCCGGACTCGCGCAACCAGCCCGCGGAATTCACCGAGACGCGGTTTCCGCTGCTGGTCGAAAAGCTTGCGCTGCGCACCGATTCCGGCGGCGCCGGCCTTCGGCGCGGCGGCCAGGGTTACGAAAAACATTATCGCGCGCTGGTCGATTGCCGCACCATTGTCACCGCCGATCGGGTGCGGCTCGGTTGTTATGGTCTGAACGGTGGCAAGGCCGGTCAGCCGTTTTGTGTGACCGTCGATGCCGAGGGCGAAGGTTTTGACCTTGGCGGTCTCGTCGATGGCGAGCCCGTGCTGAAAGGGCAGGTCGTTCGCGTGGTGACGACCGGCGGCGGCGGCTGGGGCGATCCGCTGCAGCGCGAATTGGAATTGGTGTTGCGCGACGTCGTCGAGGGCAGAGTCTCGCTTGCCGCCGCGGAAGCTGATTACGGCGTTCTGTTCAAAGGCAGCGCCGACCAGCCCGGGATCGACGAAGCCGCCACAAAACAGCGCCGAGCCGATATGGCCAAATCGCGAAATTCGCCGCTGCCGATGATTGACCGCGGCGAGGGCTATGAAAAGATGCTGCGCGGCGAGCACCGGCCGCGGATGCGATAAACCAGGCGATAACGGAGTTTTCGGCGAATGGCGATTGAAGTTGCAAAAGTCGAACTGAAGACGGTTCAGGACGCGAGCGGGCTCGAGGCATTGGTTGGGGCCGGCAAGTTCAGCGCCGACGAGGTCATCGCCGTGATCGGCAAGACCGAAGGGAATGGCGGCGTCAATGATTTCACCCGCATCCTGGCCGACCAGGCGTTCCGCCGTGTGCTGCTCAAGCATGGCACGCGCACCGAGGTCCAGATTCACAACGTGCCGATGGTGTGGTCCGGCGGCTGCGATGGCGTCATCACGCCGCACGCCACGATCTTCGCGCGCAACAGCAAGGCCGGCCCGGCCGACAAATCGCGTCTCGTGATCGGCACGGCGCTGAGCGCGGAATTGTTGCCGGAGGACATCGGCCGTCCGGCGATGGTTGCGAAGGTCGCGGATGCCGTCAAAGCGGCGATGAAGGATGCTGGAATCACCGATCCGAAGGACGTGCATTACGTCCAGACCAAGACGCCGCTGCTCACCATCGAGTCGGTGCGCGACGCGGAATCCCGCCATCAGACGCTGGCCTGCGAGGTCCATGATTCCATGGGCGTCTCCAACGGCACCACAGCCCTCGGCATTGCGGTCGCGCTCGGCGAAGTGCCGATGCCGAAGGCCGAACAGATCTGCAAGGACCTCGATCTCTACTCGTCGGTCGCGTCCTGCTCTTCCGGCGTGGAATTGACCCAGGCGCAAATCGTGCTGCTCGGCAACAGGGCCGGCGCCGGCGGCCGCTACCGCATCGGCCATTCCGTGATGCGCGACGCGCTCGATATCGATGGCATCTACGATTCGATCCGCGACGCCGGTATCGAATTGCCGGAACGACCACGGGCGGAAGACTTGAAAGGCCGCGTCGTCAATTGCTTCATGAAATGCGAGGCCGATCGCCGCGGCACCTTGCGCGGCCGGCGGCAGATCATGCTCGACGATTCCGACGTCCACCATCACCGCCATGCCAAGGCGGCGGTCGGCGGCGTCGCGGCAACGGCGATCGGCGATCCCGCGGTGTTCGTGTCGGTCGATGCCATGCATCAGGGCCCGCACGGCGGCGGTCCCGTGATCGCCATCGTCGAGTTGGACGAGTGAAACCGGCACGTTCCTTGCTCTAAAAATGGGCGCCGCGATTTTTGCTGCCGGCGCGCTGGGCTATGGTCTCAACTTCCTGTTCCTCACGATCGAACGTAGCTTCGTGCACTGGGCGGAGATAACGGATCCATCATGACTGAAAACCTGAGTCGCAAGACGGCCGTCGAACTGGCGTCGCTGATTGCAACCAAGGCGGTGAGCCCGGTTGATGTGCTCGACGCTCATCTCGCCACGATTGCCCGCATCAACCCAAAACTCAATGCCATCGTCACCTTGGTTGCTGACGCCGCGCGCGATCACGCAAAAGGCGCCGAAGCTGCCGTCATGCGCGGCGACAAGCTCGGAGCGCTGCATGGTTTGCCTGTTGTCATCAAGGACGTCACAGTGACAAAAGGTATCCGCACCACCTACGGCTCGCCGCTGTTCAAGGACAATGTGCCGACCGAGGATGCCGAAGTGGTGCGACGCCTCAAGGCAGCCGGTGCGATCGTGCTGGGCAAGACCAACACGCCGGAGTTTGCCGCGGGCGCCAATACGTTCAACGACGTGTTCGGCGTCACCCGAAACCCCTGGAATCCGGCATTGAGTCCGGCGGGTTCTTCCGGCGGATCGGCGGTCGCGGTCGCAACCGGGATGGCGCCGTTGGCGCAAGGCACGGATTTCGGCTGCTCGATCCGGATGCCGGCCTCGTTCTGCGGCATTGTCGGCATCAGGCCGACGCCGGGATTGACGCCGAACTGGCCGATGCCGCTCGCGTGGGATCCGGGCCAGGTCCACGGACCATTGGCGCGCACCGCCGAAGATGCCGCTCTGATGCTGGATTCGATTACGGGTTTTAGCCGCATCTCGCCGATTTCGGTGGCGCCGCCATGGGCCAGCGCCCGCGCGATTGTCGCGGATACCAAGGACGCAAAGGGCTTGCGCGTCGCCTACGTCTCCGACATTGCCGGCATCGGCGTCGAGCCGGAAATCGATGATATTTGCCGGGCAACCGCGATGTCGCTACGCGATGCCGGCGCGAGCGTCGAAGAGATCGCGTTCGACATTTCCGATGGCAAGTCGCCCTATCAGGCGTGGCGCGGCCTTTGGATGGTCGGGCA
>DATBYN010000160.1:0-3337 GCA_036513695.1 Bradyrhizobium sp.
CGGCTCGCCGACGCCGCAATCGGATTTGCCGGCGGCATCCTCGGCGGCCTCGCCGGATTGTCCGGCCCGATCCCGACGCTGTGGGCCAGCGTGCGCGGCTGGGGCAAGGACGAGCGGCGCGGCGTGTTTCAGACGTTCAACTGGACAATTTTGACGGCGTCGCTGTGCGTGCAGGCGGGCACCGGATTCATCACCCGCGAGGTGGCCTGGTTCGCATTGCTGGCGCTGCCCGGAACGATTTTTGGCGCCTGGCTCGGCGCGCGTACCTATCGCGTGCTGAGCGACAAGAATTTCCGCGATATCGTGCTTGGCCTGTTGTTTCTTTCGGGGATCGGCCTGGTCTGGAGCAGTCTCGGTCTGCGGTAGTCCGCCGTGACTGCGCCTGTCGTGAGGCCTCACTCCGCCGCCGAGACGCGGTCAAATTCCGTCGCCTGGCGCTCGAACAGCCCGCGATAGATTCCGCCCGCGCGAGCGGCGAGCGTGGCATGGGTGCCCTGCTCGACGATCACGCCGCGATCGAACACCAGGATGCGATCGAGGCTGCGCACCGTCGACAGCCGGTGCGCGATCACGATCGAGGTCCGCCCCTTCATCAGCCGTTCCATCGCCTGCTGGATCAGGGCTTCCGATTCGGAATCCAGGCTCGAGGTCGCCTCGTCGAGGATCAGGACCGGCGCGTCAGCGAGGAACGCGCGCGCCAGCGCGACGCGCTGCCGCTCGCCGCCCGACAGCTTGACGCCGCGTTCGCCGACGAGAGTGCCATAGCCTTTCGGCAGCCGCAGGATGAACTCATGCGCGTTGGCGAGCCGCGCGGCCTGTTCGATCGCAGCCCGGCTGGCGCCGGGCCGGCCATAGGCGATGTTCTCGGCCAGCGAGCGGTGAAACAGGATCGGCTCCTGCTGCACGATGGCGACCTGGCCGCGCAGCGATTGCTGCGTCGCGTTCGCGACATTTTGACCGTCGATCAGGATTTGCCCGCCGCTAACGTCGTAGAGCCGCTGCACCAGCTTTACGAACGTGGTCTTGCCAGAGCCGGAGCGACCGACCAGGCCGACACGCTCGCCGGCGCGGATGTCGACCGACAGACCGTCATAGAGCGGCGCGCGATGCCCGCCATAGTGGAAGGTCACGTCGTCGAACACGATGCGTCCGCCCTGGATGTCGATCGGCCGTGCACCGGGCGCGTCGGCGATCCCGATCGGCTCGTCATGGATCGCGACCAGCTCCTCCATGTCGTTGACCGAACGCTGCAGATTGTTGATGTGCATGCCGACATCGCGCAAGTAAGCGTGGATGATGTAGTAGCTGGTCAACACATAGGTGACGTCACCCGGCGAGGCGCGGCCAGCGATCCACAGCAGCAAGGCGCCGCCGATCACGGAAGCGCGTAGGCACAGCAGCACCGCGAGCTGCGCCGCCGCAGTGTAGGTATAGCGCAGCCAGGTGCGACGCACCCGCCTGCTCCACCTGCTGATAACGCGCGCCAGCCGTGCGTCCTCGCGCAGCTCCGCGCCAAACGATTTTACCACGGCGTTGCAGGTCATGGCATCGGCCAGCGTGCCGCCGACCCTGGTGTCCCAGGCGTTGGAGACGCGCGCCGCCGGCGCGATGTATCGCGTCGAGAACAAGATGACCATCGGGATATAGATCGCCGCGCCAACGGCGACCACGAGGCCGAGCGATGACCAGTGCAGCCCGAGCAGGATCATCGACCCCAACAGCACGACCAGCGATGGCAACAGCGCCATCAATATGGTGTCGTTGAGCAGGTCGAGCGCCCACATGCCTCGCGTAATCTTGCGCACGGTCGAGCCGGCAAAGCTGTTGGCGTGCCAGTCGGTCGAGAAGCGCTGCACCCGCGTGAAGGCATCGCGCGCCACGTCGGACATGATCCGCAATGTGAACGGCACGATCGCATACAGTCCCGTCATGCGCAGGATGATGGAGGCAAGACCCAGCGCCACGATCGCGCCGAAAGCTGCGAACGCCGCGCGGCGCGCCGCCGGATCCGATGCGCCCGAGGTCATGGCGTCGACGAGCTGGCCGGAGAAAACCGGCATGAACAGATCGGCCACAGTGGCGGCGAGGAAACCGGCGACAACGGTCGCGGTCATTACCGGCTGCTTGAGCCAGTGGCGGAACACGAACGGCAACACTACGCGAATGGCGGCGGGGCGCTTGTTGCGAGAGGCGGTCATGGCGTCACCCGGCTACGCCTTCGCGCACGCCGGCTCCGTTGATGGACGCGCGGACGGCATCGGGCCGAACGCAAGCGTCGTTGAAAAAAATGAGGTAACTGGGAAGCTTGGAATGATCGGGACGTCAGGCCCGATCGATGCTGACGGAAACCGCCCTCAAAGGGCGAAACGGGCGTCCAGCATGGGCATCGGACGCGGGCGTACGATCTGCGAATACATCGAAATCATGCAAATCTCCCCGGTTCGAGCGACGATAAGTTGCTTATAAATGCATCGTGGATGATTTGCAATATCGCTGCACGCTCAGAACTGGAAATACAGGAATTCAAGCCGTTGCCACATGCCGAACAGCGAGATCGCGAAGGCCGTCGCTGACACCAGCGCCCACGCCGCGTTCGGCCGCCATCGCAGCCAAGCCATTTTCTCCGGCGCGCGGCGGTATTCGCGATAACCGAAGAGTTGCGGGACGTTAGGCAGGCAAAGCGCGATCAGAAGCGCCAGCGCCACCGCGCCACCTCCGATCAGCAACAGCCGCTGCTCGCCGACCAGGACCGGCAAATCCATCAATCGCAGGATGCCGGAGGAGGCGTAAGCAGAACTGCCGGCCTCAAATCCGAACAGGCCGCCCAGCATCTGCCACGCCCCCGCCATCGTCCGCGCGCGGAAGAACACCCAGGCGATGACGACCGCCAAGAACGTGATGATCCACGACAGGCCTCTTGCAGCCAGCCCGGCCGCGGCGGCGGGCTTGTCGCTGCGCCATTCGCGCCAGAGATGATTGATGCCGAGATAGACGCCGTGCAGGCCGCCCCAGACCAGAAAATTCCAGCCCGCGCCATGCCAGAGCCCGCCGAGCAGCATCGTCACCATCAGATTGATGTAGCGGCGCTGTTCGCCGAGCCGGTTGCCGCCAAGCGGAATGTAGAGATAGTCGCGCAGGAAGCGCGACAGCGTGATGTGCCAGCGCCGCCAGAATTCGATGATCGAACCCGCCCGATAGGGCGAACGAAAATTCACCGGCAGGCGGATGCCGAACAACAGCGCCAGCCCGATTGCCATGTCGGAATAGCCGGAAAAGTCGAAATAGATCTGCAAGGTATAAGCTGATGTTGCAAGCCACGCCCATGAGGTGGTGACGC
>DATBYN010000161.1:0-5076 GCA_036513695.1 Bradyrhizobium sp.
CGCACCCGTCATCCAAAACACCACCCAATAACAATCAGGGAGAACAGTCATGGCCGAGGCTTATATCGTCGCCGCCGCCCGCACCGCAGGCGGCCGCAAGGGGGGACGCCTCGCGGGCTGGCATCCGGCGGATCTCGCCGCGTCTGTGCTGGATTCGCTGATCGATCGTACCGGCGCCGCCCCCGATCGGGTCGAAGACGTGATCATGGGCTGTGTGATGCAGGCCGGCGAGCAGTCCAACAACATCGCGCGCAACGCCATCATGGCCTCAAAGCTCCCGGAAAGCGTGCCCGGCACCTCGATCGACCGGCAGTGCGGTTCGTCGCAGCAGGCGCTGCATTTCGCAGCCCAAGCCGTGATGTCCGGCAGCATGGACTGCGTTATCGCCGCCGGCGTCGAGTCGATGACGCGGGTGCCGATGGGACTTGCCTCGCAATTGCCGGCCAAGAACGGTTTTGGCCATTACAAGAGCCCGGGCATCGAGAAGCGCTATCCGAACATCGTGTTCAGCCAGTTCACCGGCGCGGAAATGATGGCCGAGAAGTACGGCCTCTCGAAAAACGACCTCGACGAATATTCCTACGAGAGCCACCAGCGCGCCATCGCGGCGACGCAAGCCGGAAAATTCAAGGACGAAATCATCCCGCTGCAGATCACCCGCGCCGACGGTTCGATCGACACCCATCACATCGACGAAGGTATCCGCTTCGATGTCAGCCTCGATGGGATCAAGGGCGTCAAACTGATCGCGGAAAACGGCAAGCTTACCGCCGCCAGTTCGAGCCAGATCTGCGACGGCGCCTCCGGCGTGATGGTGGTCAATGAAAAGGGGCTAAAGTCGCTCGGCATCGCACCGCTGGCGCGGATCCACCACATGACCATGATGGGCGGCGATCCCGTGATCATGCTGGACGCGCCGCTGCATGCGACCGAGCGCGCGCTGAAAAAAGCCGGCATGTCGATCGACGACATCGACCTGTTCGAGGTCAACGAGGCTTTTGCGTCAGTGCCGACAGCGTGGCTGAAGACCACCGGCGCCGAACCTGCAAAACTCAACGTCAATGGCGGCGCGATCGCGCTCGGCCACCCGCTCGGCGGCTCCGGCACCAAGCTGATGACCACGCTGATCAATGCGCTGAAACAGCGCAACAAGCGCTACGGATTGCAGACCATGTGCGAAGGCGGCGGCATGGCCAACGTGACGATCGTGGAGCGGCTCTGACTCGAAGCCCCAGCCACCGCTGTCGTCCCGGCCTTGAGCCGGGACCCAAAACCACAAATGTTGGTGGTTTGGCCGGCTGGGGCTCCAGCTCGTTTCAACAATGTAGATCGGTGGTTATGGATCCCAGCTCAAGGCCGGGATGACACCGGTGATTTTCGGGATTTCATCATGACTCACCCCTCGATCCACGCGCGCACCAAGCCCGAAAAGATCGCCTACCAGATGGCGGGCACCGGCAAGGCGATCACCTATCGCGAGCTCGATGAACTATCGAACCAGGGAGCGCATCTGTTTCGCGCGCTCGGCCTGCAGGCCGGCGACCACATCGCGCTGTTGATGGAGAACCGGCTGGCATTCATGGAAATCTGCTGGGCGGCTCAGCGAAGCGGGCTGTATTACACCGCGATCAGCCGCTATCTGACGATCGACGAGATCGCCTACATCGTCGAAGACTGCGGCGCCAAAATCGTCATCACTTCGCCGAAATGCGCCGAGCAGGTGAAGGGCCTCGTCACCGGCGCGCCGGATGCGCCGCGTTTCTACATGGTCGACGAGCCGTTGCCGGGCTTTTGTTCGTGGGACAAAGAGGCTATCGCGCAGCCGACCGCGCCGATCCCGGACGAAGTCGCCGGCTACGATATGCTGTATTCGTCGGGCACCACCGGACGGCCCAAGGGCGTCAAGCGCCAATCCGAACGCAACCCGATCGGCGTGCCGAATCCATTTCTGAAAATTCTTTGCGCCGATATGTGCGGCATGAATTCCGACAGCATCTATTTGTCGCCGGCGCCGCTCTATCACGCAGCTCCCTTGCGCTTCAACATGATGGCGATCACGTTGGGTGGCGCCTCGATCATCATGGAATCCTTCGACGCCGAAGAATTTTTGCGCCTGGTCGAGAAGCACGGGATCACCCAGTCGCAATTGGTGCCGACCATGTTCGTGCGCATGTTAAAATTGCCGGACGAGGTACGCGCCGGCTACGATGTCTCGTCGCTGAAAGGCGCGATCCATGCGGCTGCGCCCTGCCCGATCGATGTGAAAGCAAAGATGATCGAATGGTGGGGGCCGATCCTGATCGAATATTACGCCGGCTCCGAAGGCAATGGCGTCACGGTATCGACCTCGCAGCAATGGTTGACGCATCGCGGCACGGTCGGCCGCGCCGCGGTCGGAAAGATCAAAATTCTCGACGAGAACGATGAAGAATTGCCGGCGGGAGAGATCGGCACAATCTATTTTGCCGATGCGCCTGTTTTTACCTATCACAACGATCCCGAAAAGACGAAACGGGCCTACAATGCAAAAGGCTGGTCGACGCTCGGCGACGTCGGCTATCTCGACGACGAAGGCTTTCTCTATCTCACCGACCGCAAATCCTACATGATCATTTCCGGCGGCGTGAACATCTATCCGCAGGAGACCGAGGACGTGCTGATCAGCCATCCTCTGGTCGCCGATGTCGCGGTGTTCGGCGTGCCCAACGAAGAGATGGGCGAAGAGGTCAAGGCGGTGGTGCAGCCGCACGACATGACGCGCGCCGGAAAAGAGCTCGAAGCCGAGCTGATATCGTTTTGCCGAAAACATCTCTCCCCGATCAAATGCCCGAAGAGCGTCGACTTCGAAGCCGAACTGCCGCGCACCCCGACCGGCAAATTGGTGAAGCGGCATTTGCGGGATCGCTATTGGCCGAAGACGGCGGTGCGGGTGTAAAACTCCACCGTCGTCCCGGCGAACGCCGGGACCCATAACCACCGACGTTCGCTGTGAATGGGATTGCGGCCCCAGCTTCGCGCAATATTGACATCGGTGGTTATGGGTCCCGGCTCGCGCCATCGGGCGGCGCTTCGCGCCGACCCGTTGGCTTGGCCGGGACGACGATGGAGTTTATAGCCTCTGCACAAAGACGCAAACGGTCTCCCGGCCATGACGAGGAAACAAACGCGATGACGACTCTCCCCGACATCCCGCTCCCACCCGGCATCCGCTCCCGCTTCGTGGAAAACATCAACGGCCTTCGCACGCATGTGCTTGAAGCCGGCTTCGAGACGCGCGGCCGGCCCTGTATCCTGCTGCTGCATGGCTTTCCCGAACTCGCCTTCAGCTGGCGCAAGGTGATGCCGGCGCTGGCTGACGCTGGCTATCATTTGATCGCACCGGACCAGCGCGGTTATGGCCGTACCACCGGCTGGGACGCCAATTATGACGGCGACCTTGCCTCGTTCCGGCTGCTCAACCTCGTGCGCGACGCGCTCGGGCTGGTGTCGGCGTTCGGCTATCGCTCGGTCGATGCGGTGGTCGGACATGATTTCGGTTCTTCGGTCGCGGCGTGGTGCGCGCTGGTGCGGCCCGACGTGTTTCGATCGGTCGCACTGATGAGCGCGCCGTTCGCGGGACCGCCGCCATTGCCGTTCAATACCGCAGATGGGCCTGCGAAGCCGAAGCAGGAAGACCCCGTGCATCGCGAGCTCGCCGCGCTGCCGCGTCCACGAAAACATTATCAATGGTATTACTCGACGCGCGCGGCGAACGCCGACATGCATCACGCGCCGCAGGGCGTGCATGATTTTTTGCGCGCCTATTATCATCACAAGAGCGCCGATTGGAAGGACAACAAGCCTTATCCGCTTCAATCATGGTCCGCGCACGAGCTGGCAAAACTGCCGACCTATTACGTGATGGATCTTGCGAAAAACATGGCCGAGACCGTGGCCGAGGAAATGCCGTCGGCAGCCGCGATCGCCGCCAACCCATGGCTGCCCGACCGCGAACTGGCCTTCTACAGCGCCGAATACGCGCGCACCGGATTCCAGGGCGGCCTGCAATGGTATCGCTGCGGCACCTCGGGCGCGTTCACCGCCGAACTGGAGACTCATTCCGGCCGCACAATCGACGTGCCCTCCTGCTTCATCTCGGGAAAGCAGGACTGGGGCACTTATCAACGTCCCGGCGTTTATGAGGCGATGCAGCAAAGCGCATGCACCAAGATGCTCGGCGTTCATCTGGTCGACGGCGCCGGCCATTGGGTGCAGCAGGAGCAGCCGGACCAGGTCAGTCAATTGCTGTTGCAATTCGTGAGGCAGGCGGGAGAAGCCGCGGGCGGTTGAGTTCATCGCCAGTTCATTATCGGTCTGGCATCATGGCGAGGTCGTTGCAGGAACCATCTCCCGATGGCAGCGTTGCCCGACGCGGGCAATGCGCACTGCAACATCGATTGGAGGAATATAGATGGACAAGAAGATCGCTGGACTATTGGGAGCGGTAGCGACGCTCGGGGCATTCAATGCCGCGGAGGCTGCACCGGCGCCAAGTCCGGCGCCGACCGACGTCTTGAGGGCCAATTCTTTCGCCGAATTGCTGCAGCCAATCCCGAACGCGGCTTCGCTGCTGCAGGCGATCGATGAATCCGCTCCGGCCCAGTCAGCGGACGAAAATATCCAGCCGGTTCAGTTTTATCATCACCACCATCATCACCATCACCACCACAACGGATATGGCCGATATTATGGCTATGATGAGTACGCGCCCCGCGTCATCATCGTGCCGCGCCGATACCGTCATCATCACCATCACCACCACCATCATCACCATCACAGCTTCTATCGCCGCGACTACTAAGGTCGCGCCAGCCGATGACGGAAAAACAGGACCTCACGGTCCTGTTTTTTTGTGCGTCACGGTGTCGTCCCGGCGAACGCCGGGACCCATAACCACAGGCATTGGTTGTTGCGCGAAAGCCGTCGAACGGCGTCTCTCAAAACAAGCGACACGGCGTATGGGTCCCTGCTTTCGCAGGGACGACAATGACTAGCGCCAGTCGTCCAACGCCCTCTCTCAGCTCTCGCGGGCTTTCT
>DATBYN010000162.1:0-7764 GCA_036513695.1 Bradyrhizobium sp.
ACCTGTCAAGGAATGCACCTGTCGTCATGAGCCGCCTCGTGATGAAATTCGGCGGCACATCCGTCGCCAATATCGACCGCATCCGCAACGTCGCGCGCCACGTCAAGCGCGAGGTCGATGCCGGCCATGACGTCGCCGTGGTGGTCTCGGCGATGGCCGGCAAGACCAATGAATTGGTAGACTGGTGCCGCGAGGCTTCCGCGATGCATGACGCGCGCGAATATGACGCGGTGGTGGCCTCCGGCGAGCAGGTCACCGCCGGGCTGCTCGCGATCGTGCTGCAGGGGCTCGGCATCCAGGCCCGCTCCTGGCAGGGCTGGCAGATCCCGATCAAAACCAGCGACGCCCATGCCTCGGCGCGGATCCTCGATATCGACGGCTCGGAGCTGATCAACCGTTTCCGGGAGCGCAAGGAAGTCGCCGTGATCGCCGGCTTCCAGGGCATCTATCCGCAGACCGGGCGGATCACCACGCTCGGGCGCGGCGGTTCTGACACTTCGGCGGTGGCGATCGCGGCCGCCATCAAGGCCGACCGCTGCGATATCTACACCGACGTCGACGGCGTCTATACCACCGACCCGCGCGTGGTTCCCAAGGCGCGACGGTTGGACAAGATCGCCTTCGAGGACATGCTGGAACTGGCTTCCCAGGGCGCCAAGGTGCTGCAGGTGCGTTCGGTGGAACTCGGCATGGTGCACAGCATGCCGATCTTCGTTCGTTCCAGTTTCGACAAGCCCGAAGATGTCGACCCCTATGCCAACCAGCCGCCGGGCACGCTGATCTGCGCCGAGGAGGAGATCATGGAAAACCACGTCGTCACAGGAATCGCCTTCTCCAAGGACGAGGCCCAGATTTCGGTCCGCCAGATCGAGGACAAGCCGGGGGTCGCCGCCTCGATCTTCGGGCCCTTGGCGGAGGCCAATATCAACGTCGACATGATCGTGCAGAATGTCTCGGAGGACGGCAAGACCACCGATTTGACCTTCACGGTGCCGGCTTCCGACTATGTTCGCGCCCGCGATACCATCACCGCGGCTAAAAAGAAGATCGGCTACGCCCGGCTCGACAGCGCCACCGACGTGGCAAAGGTCTCGGTGATCGGCAGCGGCATGCGCAGCCATGCCGGCGTCGCGGCGCAGGCGTTTTCGGCCTTGGCCGCGCGCAATATCAACATCCGTGCCATCACCACCTCCGAGATCAAGTTTTCGGTGCTGATCGACGCCGCCTATACCGAGCTCGCGGTCCGCACGCTGCACACGCTCTACGGGCTCGACCAGGCGTGAGAGCGGTCTAAACGCTGCGTCATCGGAGGTGCGCTCCCTCTCCCGCTTGCGGGGGAGGGTTGGGGTGGGGGTGCCGCCGCATAGCCGCTGCTAGGAGAGATTTCCCCCACCCGCCGCGCTCTGGCGCGCAATTGCGCTGCCGAGCGCCGCAGCCGAAGCTCAGCTTCGGCGTTCTAAAAGACGGCCGCTGATGGCGGCCTATGCTCCCCCGCAAGCGGGAGAGGTGAAGCTGCGCTTGCTGCACGACTGAATTCGCGCTTGGTCATCAAATTTCAGAATTATTTTTCCTTAGCGGGCGCAGCATTGGCTGACAGAGACGTTACGGGCTTTGGCAGGCGTTTTGCTTGGCAAAACAAGCCTCAATTCGCTATACGGCCTGATCGGTGAGCTGCCGCAAACTGTGCCACAGTTTTGGCTATCCTGATTCGGCCGGTATCCAAGGCTTGCGGCGGCGCCGAATGATTAAAATTGTTGTCTTTGGTGAGCTTAACGCCAGCTGCCGGCCACCCGGCGTGCTGGATTCGCGGGGGAGGATTTTGCTGCATGCGGAGCACGTCGGGAGGCCCCCGCGTCTTGTTGAGACGGCTCCGCGAAACCATGGCGGAGCAAGTCAGCGCCCAGGAACGATTGGACAAGATCGTGGTGCTGATCGCTGCCAATATGGTGGCGGAGGTTTGCTCGGTCTATGTGCTGCGCATCGACAACACGCTCGAGCTGTACGCCACCGAGGGCCTTAACCGCGACGCGGTGCACCGCACCGTCCTGAGCGCGCATGAGGGCCTGGTCGGCTTGGTCGCAAGCGAGGCCACTCCGCTCAATCTGAACGACGCGCAAAGCCACCCAGCGTTCTCGTTCCGGCCGGAGACCGGCGAAGAAATTTATCACTCGTTCCTGGGCGTCCCGATCTTGCGCGCCGGCAACACGCTCGGCGTGCTGGTGGTGCAGAACCGCGCCAAGCGCACCTATGTCGAGGAAGAGGTCGAGGCGCTGCAGACCACCGCCATGGTGCTGGCCGAGATGATCGCCTCCGGCGAACTCTCCGCCCTCGCCCAGCCCGGCGCGGAACCTGCCGCCCGGCACTCGCTGCACAAGACCGGCGCCATCCTGTCCGACGGCATCGCGCTCGGCCATGTGGTGCTGCACGAGCCGCGGGTCGTCATCAACAATTACATCGCCGAGGACCTGCCGAAAGAAATCAAGCGGCTCGACACTGCGTTGACAAAACTGCGCGCCGACCTCGACCGCATGCTGGAGCGCGGCGACGTTGCCGAGAGCGGCGAGCACCGCGACGTGCTGGAAGCGTATCGTATGTTCGCCAACGATCAGGGCTGGTCGCACCGGCTGCATGAGGCGGTCGCCACCGGCCTCACCGCGGAGGCCGCCGTCGAGCGCGTGCAGTCGGACACCCGCGCCCGCATGCTGCGCTCCACCGATCCTTATCTGCGCGACCGCCTGCACGACCTCGAAGATTTGGGCCATCGATTGATGCGGCAATTGGTCGGGCAGGATCACGCGCCATCGCGCGAACTATTACCCGACAATGCGATCCTGATCGCGCGCGCGATGGGACCGGCGGCGCTGCTCGACTACGACCGTAAGCGGCTGCGCGGCCTGGTGCTGGAGGAAGGCACCGCCAATTCCCATGTCTCGATCGTGGCGCGCGCGCTCGGCATCCCCGCGGTCGGCGAAGTGCCGAACGCGCCGGGCATTGCCGATCCCGGCGACGCCATCATCGTCGACGGCACCTCGGGCTCGATCTATGTCCGCCCCTCCGCCGAGATCGAATCGGCTTATGCGGAGCGGGTGCGGTTTCGCGCCAGGCGGCAAGCGCAATATTCGGCGCTCCGCGACAAGCCCTGCGTGACCAAAGACGGCGAGTATATCGAACTGATGATCAATGCCGGCCTCGCCATCGACCTGCCGCATATCGACGACACCGGCAGCGCCGGCATCGGGCTGTTTCGCACCGAGCTGCAATTCATGGTCGGCCAGAGCCTGCCGCGCACCTCCGACCAGCTCGCGCTGTATCGCACGGTGCTGGATGCCGCCGGCACCAAGCCGGTGACCTTCCGCACGCTCGACATCGGCGGTGACAAGGCGCTGCCCTATATGGAGACCGTGATCGAGGAAACCCCCGCGCTCGGCTGGCGCGCGATCCGGCTCGGGCTCGACCGGCCGGGGCTGTTGCGCGGCCAGATTCGCGCGCTACTCCGCGCCGGTGGTGGCCGCGCGCTGCGCATCATGTTTCCGATGATCTCCGAAGTTGCCGAATTCGACGCCGCCAAGGGAATGGTCGAGCGCGAGCTGACCTATCTGCGCCAGCACGGCCACGCGCTGCCCGAGCGCATCGACGTCGGCACCATGGTGGAAGTGCCGGCGCTGCTCTATCAACTCGACGAACTCTTAAAGAGAGTCGACTTCCTCTCGGTCGGATCCAACGATTTGTTTCAGTTCCTGTTCGCGGTCGACCGCGGCAACGCCAAAGTCTCCGAACGGTTTGACACCATGTCGACGCCGATCTTGCGGGCGTTGCGCGACATCGTGCAGAAGGCCAATGCGGCGAAGAAATCCGCATCGCTGTGCGGCGAGATGGCCTCAAAGCCGATCGGCGCGCTGGCGCTGATCGCCTTGGGCTACCGCTCGCTGTCGCTTTCCGCCACAGGCCACGGTCCGGTCAAGGCGATGATCCTCGACCTCGACGCCAAAAAGGCCGAAGCGATGATGATGCCGCTGCTCGATGCGCCGGCCGGCAGCGTGTCGATCCGGCAAAAGCTGACGGAATTCGCCGAGGCCGAGGGGCTGGCGTTGTAGCGAGGTTTTGGCCGCACAACCCCCCTTTTCGCAATTTCGAGACCTGCTCCTATGTCCATGCTCCCCGAAGCCAAACTCGATATCCTGCTGGCGCACCATGCTTCCCTCGAGGCGCAGTTACTTGGCCAGGTGAACTCGGAAAGCTATGTGCGGATCACCCGCGAATTGGCCGAGCTCAATCCGCTGATCGACGCCGTCAAAGCCTACCGCGCCACAAGCAAGGAAATTGCCGATACCGAGGCGCTGATCTCGGATCCAGCAAGCGAACCCGACATGCGCGGCATGGCGGAGGCCGAGCGCGAAACACTGCAAGCGAAAAGCCTCGAGCTCGCCCAAAAGATCCGCGTCGCGCTGCTGCCGAAGGACGCCATGGATGACCGCAACGTGGTGCTGGAAATCCGCGCCGGCACCGGCGGCGACGAGGCCTCGCTGTTCGCCGGCGATCTGTTCCGGATGTATGAGCGGTTTGCCGCCTTGCAGGGCTGGAAGGTCGAGGTGATCTCGGCCAGCGAAGGCACCGTGGGCGGCTACAAGGAAATCATCGCCGAGGTGCAGGGCCGCGGCGCGTTCGCAAAGCTGAAATTCGAATCCGGCGCGCACCGGGTGCAGCGCGTGCCCGACACCGAGACGCAGGGGCGCATTCACACCTCGGCGGCGACGGTTGCCGTGCTGCCGGAAGTCGAAGATGTCGACGTCGACATCAAGAGCGACGATCTGCGGATCGAGACGATGCGCGCGCAAGGCGCCGGCGGCCAGCATGTCAACAAGACCGAATCGGCGATCCGCATCACCCATATCCCGACCGGCATCGTGGTGATGATGCAGGACAGCCGCTCGCAGCATAAAAACCGCGCGTCGGCGATGAACATCCTGCGCTCGCGCATCTATGATGCCGAACGCCAGCGCGTCGACGCGGTGCGCTCGGCGGACCGCCGCGAGAAAGTCGGCTCCGGTGACCGAAGCGAGCGCATCCGCACCTATAATTTCCCGCAAGGCCGCGTCACCGATCACCGCATCAACCTCACGCTCTACAAATTGCCGCAGGTGATGGCCGGCGAAGCGTTGGGTGAACTGATCGACGCGCTGACCACCGAGCACCAGGCCGCCCAACTCGCCGCCCAAGGCGCCGCGGCGTGAGTAACACTCCCTCGTCGTCCCTGCCATCTCCGAGACGCCACCACAATGTCGTCCCTGCGAAAGCAGGGACCCATAACCACAGTCGGTTGTTGTTACGCAAAATATCAACACCCACCACCCATATCGTGAGGCCGCGGCGCCGCGATGAGCGCGATTGCGCTCACGCTAGGGGTCCTGCTTTTGCAGGGACGACATGTGGATAGTTTCGGGCGAGTGCGGCAAATGACCGAATCCCTCGCCGGACAAACCGTGGAGGGTGCGCGGCGCGCGCTCACGGCGCGATTGAAATCCGAAGGCATCGAGTCCGCCGAACTCGACGCGCGAATTCTCGTCGGCGCCGCGCTCGGTCTCGATTTGACCGGTATGATCGCCGCGGCGGGCCGGAGTCTCACATCCGACGAATCGATGCGGCTAGAGGACTTCGTGCACCGCCGCCTCGACGGCGAGCCGGTCGCGCGCATCCTCGGCAACAAGGAATTCTGGGGGCTCCCGCTAAAACTCTCGGCCGCGACGCTGGTGCCGCGGCCTGACACGGAAACCGTGGTCGAACTAGCACTCGAAATGTTGCGCACCGCGCCCGACGCCAGCCGGGCGCTGCGCATTGCCGATATCGGCACCGGCTCGGGCGCCATTCTTTTGGCGCTGCTGTCCGAATTGCCGGATGCTTTTGGCGTCGGCACCGACATCTCGGAGGCGGCGTTACGGACCGCACGCGCCAACGCAACGTCCTTGGGGTTCGCATCGCGCGCGGGGTTTGTCGCCTGCGACTACGCCGCCGCGCTGTTTGCCCCGTTCGATCTGATCGTGTCAAATCCGCCCTATATCCGCACCGCGGACATCACGGCTCTGGACAGGGAAGTCCGCGATCACGATCCGCGTCGCGCGCTCGACGGCGGCGCCGATGGGCTTGACGCCTATCGCGCGCTCATCCCGCAAACCGTGCAACCTCTTGCGCAAGGAGGTGCACTCGTGGTCGAAGCAGGACAGGGCCAGGCCGGCGAAATTGAAGGTATGATGACGGCGGCAGGGTTAATGCTGCAGCGGCCCCCGAAAGCCGATCTGGCGGGCATCCGGCGGGCCGTCGCGGGCCGAAAATTGCCCCGATAAAGCCCGATTGGGATGCAAAAAAACTACTTGGAATATTCCCCGGGAGCGACTACGTTCCGCCCACAACATCGGTCCAGGGTTGCTGGCCCCGTACATGCCACCCCGTAGATGCTAGATGGGTAGGTATTGCGGGTGGAGGCCAGGGTTCTCAGAGCGAGAGCCCGCCCCGAGTGAAAGGTTCCTGAACGCAGGTCTGCTTGAGCGCGATGGCTTTAAAGTGCTGCGCCGCGTCCGACCGCAAAGCGAACGAAAGCCTGATATTGCGCTTGAAAGATCTCGCGAAAAACCTGTGCTCGTTTTGGCAGGCGGAATGATTTGAGGCAGCCGGCGATCTGCGCTGGACTGTTGGGGAGCGCGTCCTTGTTGACCGCGACGTACGGCGAAATCTGTGTGGAATCGGACTGCACTGTGATTCGGTGCGCGTGAGGCGTGTGCCGGATCGGACCCAAGATCGGACCCGAGCGTCTTTGTACCAGAGCGTCTTTGTACCAGAGCGACTTTGTACCAGAGCGACTTTGTACCCGAACGACTTGATACCCAAGCGACTTGATACCCCAAGCGACCATGACAACCGCAATCCAAGGCTAGGGACGTTCCAAGGCAAACACCCAAAGCAAACACCCAAGGCTGCTAACTTCAGGGCTGGAATAAAGGCGAGACATGAGAAACGGTCAGAACAACAACAAGCGGATGCGTAACCGGAACAATAATAATAACAACAACAATAACAACCGACGCGGTCAGAACCCGATGACAAGGGTGTTCGAGTCGAACGGACCCGATATCAAGATCCGCGGCACCGCATCCCACGTTGCGGAAAAATATGTGCAGCTGGCCCGCGATGCACGCTCTTCCGGCGACCCTGTGGCGGCCGAGAACTACTACCAGCACGCCGAGCACTATTTCCGCCTGATCGCCGCCGCCCAGGAGCAGTTCCGTCAGAACCAGCCGCAGCCGCGCACCGAGAATGAAATGGCTGCGGAGGATGGCGACGACGAAGGCGAAAGTTTTTCGCATTTCGGTCAGGAGCCCGGCTTCGTTCCGGTGCAGCCGCAGCCCTTCGTGCCACGCGACAACAGCCAGCGCGATCATCAGCGCGAAGGCCAGCCTTATCAGCCGCGCGAACAGCAGCATCAGCCGCGCGAACATCGTCCGCAGCCCCAATTCCAACCCCAGCCGCAACCACAACCGCAGCCGGCGATCCCTGATAATGCCAGCGTCGACCGCCTGCCGTCGTTCATCACCGGACCGCAGCCGCAGATCAATGGCGGTCCGGGCGGTTTCGAAGGCGGCAATAGCGGCGAACGTTTCCCGCGCCGTCGCCGCCGGCCGCATGGCCCGCGCCCCGACAACAACATGGCCGCACCGGCAACAACGCCTGGCGACGATTTCAATCCGGGGAACGAGTAAGTAGGCGCGGACTTCG
>DATBYN010000163.1:0-9229 GCA_036513695.1 Bradyrhizobium sp.
TTGATGACACGACCTACCTGATGACGCCCGGCGATTCCTTCTTCTTCAAGGCCTACCTGACGAACAGCTATCGCAACGTCGGACAGGACGAAGCGCGGATCGTCTGGGTCAATACGCCGCAAGTCCATTGAGCCAAAAGATTAGGCCTCGGACGCATGAATTTCATGCACGTGCCGCGAAGTGCGGCAGCGGTCCGCGAACTACTGCTCGCTGTTTGGGATGCGGCCGTCCGCCTCCGCAGCTTAATAAAACTCATAAGGTGCATAAGGTGCTGAGATTGCAGCATCTCATTGCTCTGACCCGCGGAACGAAGGAGATGGCACAGCGCTTGCTTCACACATGAATGTGATGCATGCGCCTGATGCACTCCGGCACAGACGCCCCCCGCTCACGAATGCCGGCACGCGGACCGCTCATGGCTTTCGTTTGGAAGCGCCTCTTAGGCACGATTCCCAGCCTGCTGGGTGTCATCGTCTCTACCTTCTTATTATCGCACGCGCTGCCAGGCGATCCGGCGGCCTACTTCGCCGGGCCGGCCGCCAATGCCGCCTCAATCGCCAATATTCGGACCACATTGGGACTGGACCGGCCGCTTCCCGAGCAGTTCGTCTACTACGTCAACGACCTCCTACACGGTAACCTTGGCCATTCGCTGACCACCGGCCAACCGGTTTTGACCGACCTTATCGAACGGCTTCCGGCTTCGCTGGAATTGTCAGGTTTCGCCTTGCTGTTCGCCGTCGGCGTGGCCATTCCCCTGGGCGTCTGGGCCGCGGCCCGCGTCAACGGACCCGTCGATCACGCCTGCCGCGCCCTGGTCACCATCAGCGCGGCCTTCCCGACCTTCTTCATCGGCCTGCTGTTCGTCTATGTGTTCTATTTTCTCCTCGGATGGGCTCCAGAGCCGCTCGGACGCCTGAACGAGATCGTGTTCTCAGCCCCGCCGCGCGTCACCGGGGCCTACACGATCGACGCGCTCATCGTTGGCGATTGGCGCGTATTCCGGGCGGCACTGGCCCAGCTGATCCTGCCCGCGGTGTCACTCGGGCTTTTCGCGCTGGCCCCCATCGCACGCATCACGCGGGCCGCCATGCTGGAAGCCCTGGGCAGCGACTTCGTCCGCACCGCGCGCGCAAGCGGATTGCCGGCAAGCAAGATTCTGATCACCTACGCGTTCCGCAATGTTTTACTGCCGGTCAGCAGCGTCCTCGGCATGGTGTTCTCCTTCCTGCTCGGCTCCAATGTTCTCATCGAACAGGTCTTCGGCTGGCAGGGCGTCGGCGCCTATGCCGTTTCGGCCGTCATCGCCTCCGACTATGCAGCCGTCCAGGGCTTCGTCCTGATGATGGCGATCCTCTACGTGCTGCTGAACCTCGCGGTCGACATCTTCGCGACCTTGATCGATCCGCGCGTCCGGTTCGAGGGCTGAGCCATGAGCCTTATCGCGCTTGCCCGCAACACCGGCTATGCCTTCGGCGAGAACCGGCTGACGCTGGCGGCCGCAATCATCCTAGCGCTGCTGGCGCTTTGCGCCCTTTTCGGGCCTTCCCTCGCGCCGTTCGATCCTCTAACCACCGCCGCCGCGGCCAAGCTCGCGCCGCCGAGCACCCTCCATCCCTTCGGAACCGATGCGCTCGGCCGTGACATCCTCAGTCGCGTGATCGTGGCGGCGCGGCTAGACCTCGGCATGGCGATCTCCGCTGTGGCTCTGTCGTTCCTCGTCGGCTTGGCGCTTGGTTCGCTGGCCGGCTATTTCGGCGGCTGGACCGACCGGATTGTCGGTCGCGTGATGGACACCATCATGGCGTTCCCGCTGTTCGTTCTCGCCATGGGCATCGTCGTGGCGCTGGGCAACAGCGTACTCAACATCATCATCGCAACGATGATCATCAACCTGCCGTTCTATTGCCGCTTCGCGCGCTCTGCGGTGAATGTGCGGCGCGATCTCGGCTATGTCGAAGCGGCGCGCATGGGGGGCAACGGGTCCCTGATGGTTCTGCTAAACCACATCGTCCCGAACATCCTGCCGCCGATGATGGTGCAGGCCTCGCTCAATATGGGATGGGCGATCCTGAACGCCGCCGGCCTGTCATTCATCGGGCTCGGGGTTCGGCCGCCGACGCCGGAATGGGGCATCATGGTGTCCGAAGGCGCGAGCTACATCATCTCGGGCGAATGGTGGGCCTTCATGTTCCCCGGGGCCGCCCTCGTGCTCGCGGTGTTCTGCTTCAACATGCTGGGCGACGGGCTGCGCGATCTGCTCGATCCAAGGAAGCGCGTGTGATGGCGCAACTCGAGATCGACAATCTGTCGGTGGAGTTCCGCACCCGTCACGGCGTGGTGCGGGCACTGGAAAGCGTAACCCTGTCAGTCGCGCGCGGCGAGATCGTCGGCGTCGTCGGTGAAAGTGGATCGGGCAAATCCGTCACCGCCTACACGGTCATGGGTCTCAACGATGAGGCGGCCGAAATCACCAACGGCCGCATTACGATGGGCGGCATCGATCTGCTGGCGGCGCAGCCGGAAGCGTTGCGTGAACTGCGCGGGCGCGAAATGGCCATGATATTCCAAAGCCCCCGCACCGCCCTGAACCCCATCCGAAAGGTAGGAAAGCAGATCGAGGACGTGCTGCTCGAACACGCCAACCTCCCACGCCGCGATTTGAAGAAAGCCGCGATCGCCGCGCTGGCGCGCGTCCGCATCCCTGACCCGGAACGTCGCGCCGAGGCCTATCCCTTCGAACTTTCGGGCGGCATGTGCCAGCGCGTGATGATCGCGATGGCGCTCGCCTGCACGCCATCGGTGTTGATCGCGGACGAGCCGACCACCGGGCTCGATGTCACCACCCAGGCGGTGATCATGGACCTGATCAGGGACATGAGCCACAGCGCGCGAATGTCGACGCTGCTGATCACGCACGATCTCGGCCTCGCCGGCGAATATTGCGACCGGATTGCCGTGATGCACGCCGGACATATCGTGGAGATCGCCGCGACCGAGGCGCTTCTCGATCATCCGGCGCATCCTTATACGCGCCAGCTTCTAGCCGCCACGCCAGTCCCTGAAACACGCCTCGACAGCCTGACGTCGATTCCTGGTCAGCTGCCTGATTTGCGCAGTACCCTGCCGCCGTGCCGCTTTAGCGGACGATGCGAGCGGCGCCAGCCGGTCTGCGACGAGCGGGAGCTCCCGTGGGCGGAACTGTCGCCCGCGCATATTGTACGGTGCAGGTTTCCACTGTGATGGCACCGCTGCTCGAAGCCCGATCGCTGGCCAAATTCTACCCGATCAAGGGCGCGGGGCGCGGCGCCAAGCTCCACGCGGTCGACAATGTCGACCTGATGATCGGGGCGGGGGAAAGCGTTGGCCTGGTGGGCGAGTCCGGCTGCGGCAAGTCCACCATCGTACGCCTTCTCGGCCGCTTCATCGATCCCACGTCAGGGCAGATTTTGCTCGATGGCGAGGACATCACCGCGATGTCGCAGGCCAAGTTTGTATCCACACCTGGCCGACGGCGGATTCAGGTCGTATTCCAGGACGCCACTGAAAGTCTGAATCCATCCTTCCGGGCGTTTCAGTCGATCGCCGACCCGCTGAAGCGGCTGCTTGACCTGCGCAAGGGCGCCGAGATCGCAAAACGCGTCCGTTCGACGGCCGCGCTTGTCGGGCTGCCGGAAGAACTGCTCCAGCGCTATCCGCATCAATTGTCGGGCGGTCAGCGCGCGCGAGTAGGCATCGCACGCGCCATTGCGGTCGAGCCCTCGCTGCTGATTCTCGACGAGCCGACCTCGGCGCTCGATGTGTCGGTCCAGGCCGTGATCCTCAAGCTACTGGCCGACCTCAGGGACCGGTTGGCGATGAGCTACCTGTTCGTGTCGCATGACCTCAACGTGGTGCGGTTATTGTGTTCGCGCGTCGTCGTTATGTACCTCGGCAAGATCGTCGAGATCGCGCCGGCAGAGGCCCTCTTCACCGCGCCCCGTCACCCTTATGCGCAGGCATTGGTTGCCGCGATCCCGGATCCGGCGCGGCGGGGAGAAGCACGCCCGCGCCTCGACGGCAGCCCGACGAGCCCGATCGATCCGGACCCGAACGCGTGCCGCTTCTATGGCCGCTGCCCGAAGAGCACCGATCTCTGCGCCAAGAGCATGCCCCCACTTCGTGCCGTCGGTCCGGACCATTTTGCCGCCTGTCACTTCGCTCTTTCACCAATTGGAGGAAACCCATGAGCGCTGACAACGAAATCTGCCGCATGGACGCCGTCACCGTTGCGGCGCGCGTCAAGGACAAGACGCTTTCTGCCGTCGAGGTCGCCGAAGCCGTGCTGCGCCGCATGGACAAGCTCGAACCGCACATCCACGCGTTCTGTACGCCCACCCCCGATGTTGCCCGGACCGCCGCCGCCGCTGTCGACGCCAAGATCGCCGCCGGCGAAGACCCCGGCCCGCTCGCCGGCGTGCCGGTTGGAATCAAGGACCTTGTCGCCACCAAGGATATTTTGACCGTCATGGGGTCGCCGCTCTACCGGGACTTCGTGCCGGACGAGGACGATATCGTGGTCGAGCGGCTCAAGGCGGCCGGTGCGGTCATTATCGGCAAAACCAACGTGCCCGAATTCGGCTACAGCGGTGTCGGCCACAATCCAGTGTTCCCGGCGACTCGCAATCCCTGGAATCTCGACATGACGTCGGGCGGATCGAGCGCCGGTTCAGGCGCCTCGGTCGCGGCCGGCGTCGCCCCTTTCGCGATCGGCTCCGATGGCGGGGGATCAATCCGCATTCCCTCGGCGCTGTGTGGGCTGTACGGCATCAAGGCTTCGATGGGCCGGGTGCCGCTCTATCCGGGATGTCGCGACGAGCGCTATCCCGGCGTGTCCAGTTGGGAGTCGCTTGAACATGTCGGCCCGATGAGCCGAACGGTCACCGACTCGGCCCTGATGCTGAAGGTGATCACAGGACCCGACCCGCGCGACCGCTATTCCATTCCGGCTGCCGACTTCGACTATGTCGAAGCCACCAGGGAGAACATCAAGGGTCTTCGCATTGCCTATAGCGAGGACTGGGGCTACGCGCCCGTCGATCCGGAGGTCCGCCGCGTCGTCTCCGAGGCGGTTCGCGTGTTCGAGACGGAGCTCGGCTGCACGGTCGAGCGAGCCGATCCAGGCTGGGAGGATCCGTTTCCCTATTTCTGGACCATCGTCGCTGGCGATACCGATCTGTCCGGCATGCGCCGCATGATGAAGGGACGCGAGCGGGAAATGTCGCCGCATCTCGTAGGCCTGCTGCAGCGCCAGTGGACCGCCGAAGAATTCACCGACGCCAAAATGATACGACAGAAGGTCTGCAACCGCATGTGGCGGTTCATGGCCAATTACGACCTGCTGATCACGCCGACGCTCGCGGTGCCCGCCTTCCCGCTCTACATGCAGGGGCCCGAAATCATCGAAGGCAAGATGGTCACTTCGGGTGATTGGCTGTGCTTCACCTTCATCTGCAATCTGACCGGTCAGCCGGCTGCGACCATTCCTGCGGGTTTCACCAAGGACGGTTTGCCGGTGGGTCTGCAGATCATTGGTCGCCATCTGGCGGACCGCACCGTGCTCGCCGCCTCCGGCGCTTTCGAACAAGCGCGTCCGTGGGCCCACACATGGCCGAAACTATTGGGCGACCTCGGCCTCTGACATCGCCCTTCGCTCACGCAAACCCAGGAGTATGCACGAATGAAGCTCAATCGAGGAATCATGGCGGTGGCGCTGCTCGCAGCGTCCGTCGCACTGCCCGGCGCACGGAGCCTGGCTGCCGAAACGTCGAAGGATACGCTGGTCATCGTATCGGAAATGGGCCCCAACGGCCTCGACACGATGGTGCCGACCGCCAATGATCACAGCCGCATGGTGGTCTGGCAAGCCTACGATCGGCTTGTCAGTCACGGCGAAAAGACCCTCGCGGACGGCACGATCTCCTATGACGCCAAGGTCGTCACGCCGGAACTCGCCGAAAGCTGGGAAGCGAGCGACGACGGCAAGACCTACGTCTTCAATCTGCGCAAGGATGCCACCTTCCATGACGGCACTCCGGTCACGGCCAAGGACGTCAAGTGGTCGTTCGATCGCGCCATCGCAGCCGGTGGCTTTCCGGCGGTACAGATGGCGGCGGGGTCACTGGTGAAGCCCGAGCAGTTCTCGGTGATCGACGACCACACATTCAAGGCCACCTTCGATCAATTCAACAAGCTCACGATGCCGGATCTCGTGGTGCCGGTGCCGGTGATCGTCAATTCCGAACTGGCCAAGAAGCATGCGACGCCCCAGGATCCCTGGGCTTTCGACTGGGTGTCGCGCAACGATTGCGGCGGGGGCGCCTTCAAGGTGGAGTCCTGGTCACCCGGGCAACAGACCGTCTTCACCCGGTTCGACGCCTGGAAGTCCGGGCCCTTGCCCAAACTCAAGCGGGTCGTCTACCGGCAGATTGCCTCGGCCGGCACGCGCCGGGCGCTGCTGGAAAAGGGCGATGTCGATATGTCGGTCGGCCTGCCGCCGAAGGATTATGCTGAACTGGCCGAACAGGGCAAGGTCAAGGTTATCGGCGTACCGGTGCAGAACGATCTCGTCTTCGTCGACATGAATGTGAAAATTCCCCCATTCGACAATCCGAAGGTGCGGGAAGCCGTCTCCTACGCCATCCCTTACAAGGAGATCATCAGTTCGGCTCTCTATAACCGCGCCAAGCCGATGTTCGGTGGTGACCCCTCGCAACCCTATCCCTCCGCGACGTGGCCGGTTCCGATCAAGCACGGACAGGATCTGGAGAAGGCCAAGAAGCTGCTCACCGAGGCCGGCTTCCCTAACGGCTTCAAGACAACCCTGTCGATCGATCTCAGCGAAGCGACGGTGCGCGAACCGTCCGCAATTCTGATCCAGGAGGCGCTGAAGACAATCGGCGTCGAGGTCACGATCGAGAAGGTGCCGGGCTCGAACTGGTTCGCCCAGATGGCGAGCAAGACCATGCCGATGGTCATCGCCGAATTCTACGGTTGGCTCGACTACCCCGATTACTTCTTCTTCTGGACGTATGATGGCGCGAACAATTCGGTGTTCGACACGGCCAACTACGTCAATCCGGAGCTCGACAAGGTGATCGACGTGGCCCGCTTCACCCGGGACCCGGAAGTCTACAAGACGAGCCTGAACAAGATGGTCGACATCGTCATGACCGATTTGCCCCGCATCCCCCTGTACACGCGCTTCGCCGACTATGCGGTGCAGAAGAATGTGCAAGGTTTCGAGTACTGGTTTCACACCCATCCGGATTTCCGCAAGCTCTATAAGGACTGAGCAACGCGCCGAGGGCGCTCGGATCGAGCGCCCTCTTCTTGCAATCAGGAAACCGTCATGCAAGACACGCTGGGCGCCTTCGTTCCTGGCGTGACCATTCACAGGGCTCCGCGCCGCGCAGGCCCGCTGTCCGGCCTGACCTTCGCGGCCAAGGACCTGTTCGACGTGGCCGGCGTTGTGACCGGCTGTGGCAATCCCGACTGGGCTGCCACGCATCAGCCGGCGCGGACGGACGCCTGGGCCGTCGACGCCCTGCTGCAAGCCGGTGCCACGCTGGTGGGCAAAACCATCACTGACGAGATCTCCCTCGGACTGCTCGGCATCAACAGGTTTTACGGCACCCCGCTCAATCCGCGCGCGCCAGATCGGGTACCGGGCGGCTCGTCGAGCGGCTCCGCCTCCGCAGTCGCGGGCGGCCTGGTCGATGTCGCGCTCGGAACCGACTCGGGCGGCTCGGTGCGCATGCCCGCAAGCTTCTGCGGTCTTTACGGCTTGCGGCCGACCCACGGCCGCATCCCGACCGAGGGCATGATGACCCAGGCGCCATCTTTCGACACTGTCGGGTATTTCGCGCGCAACGCGACAACGTTCGGCCAGGTCGGTGCCGTGCTGCTCGCCGAGCAGGTCGTCGATGCGTTCCCCGATGAGATTATCGTCGCGACCGATTGTTTCGCGCTGGCGGACGAGCCTGTGCGGCGCGCTTTGCTGCCGGTTCTCGATCGCCTGCGCCACGCCGCGCCTGTCAGCGAGTCGCTCCTCGCGAACGGCGACCTTCGCGACTGGTCGCACCACCAGCGCGTGTTGCAAAAAAGTGAATTCCACGCCACCTTTCGCGACTGGATCGATCGGGTCAATCCCCGCCTCTCCGCCGAGGTCGCCGGCGCGTTCGCAGACGACGGACACATTCCCGCAAGCAACCTCGCGGCGGCCAAGACTTTCCGCGAGAGCGCATCGAAGCGGCTCGACGGGCTGCTCGATCGACGACGCGTGCTCTGCATGCCGACCTCGCCTATCCTGCCGATCGGTCGCGACGCGCGCCTGTCGGAGATGCGTACGGCAGTGCACCGGATCGTCGATCTGACGGCGATCGCCGGGCTGACGGGTCTTCCGCAGGTGAACCTGCCCATGGCGGCGATCGGTTCGATCCCGGTCGGACTGTCCCTTGTCGGCTGGCGAGGCGGGGATGCCGCGCTCGTCGGCGCGGCATGCGCCTTGGCGGGCAATCTCTCAATCGGATTGTTCAAGGAGCGACGGTGACCGACGTCGAGTACACAAGGACGCTTACGACTGAAGGCGCGCTCAAGCTGTTGAACGCCGCAATCGCCGAGGCGACCCGCATCGGGTAGCCGCTCGCCACACCATGCGTATCGAAACCGGTCGCGGTCTGCCGAAAATGAGAACATTTCTAGTGCAGAGCGAGAACTGACTCCGCAGCTGTCCGTCGAGTTCGAGTGCAATATTTGCGGATGAATGCCCGCTTTGCGCGGTCGTACAACAAGGCTTCCAGACAAGCGATTGGGATGGTTACAAAGAAGAACGCTCCCGCGGCTTTCACAACGGGAGCGTCGGTATCGGTGGTTGCGGGGGCTCGCAACCATCTCAAATTGCTATTCGAAGCGGCGGCTTGAGCAGCCACTTAATGTTGTTGGCAGAGGGTCTTCAGCTTGGAAGGATCCGGATTTCAGCTGTTCCTGGTGAACTTTCTCAATTTCTTCGATCCCCCTCATTTTGGAACTCTTGTCGGCGCTCGCGCTAAGCGCCCTGCACCATATGGTGGCCAGCAGCTTGTCCTCCGTCGACGTGAAGAATCTCCCCGGTCACAAACCCAGCGCCATCGAGGTAGAGCACCGCGTCTACAACGTCGGACACCTCTCCCATCCGACCCATTGGATGGAG
>DATBYN010000164.1:0-6736 GCA_036513695.1 Bradyrhizobium sp.
GTTCCAGAAGGTATCGCCGACATGGACGACGTTGGCTTCCGCGAAGGTGACGGAGATGTCGCTATCGGTATGGGCCGGGCCGTAATATTTCATATCGATCGACGCGCCGTTGAGTTTCAGCTTGTGCTCGCTTGCGAAGACTTCGCCGGGGATTCCGCCGGCAGAGAGCGGAAGGAAATTGTAATCCCAGTCTTCGACGCGTTGAGCCTCGGCGAGATGCCTGCGCGTGTTCGTTTGCGCGATGATCTTGGCGCCCACCGAATGCAGCCATTCGTTGCCGCTGGCGTGATCGAAGTGCCAGTGCGTATTGACGAGATGGGTGACGGGATCGGCGCCGAGATCGGCGAGGGCTTTGGTGATCTGCGGACGCGACGCAGGGATGCCGGCATCGATCAAGACCTTGCCGTCGGACCCTGTGAGCACGGCAATATTGCCGCCGGAGCCTTCGAGGACGCTGATATCGTTTCGTAGCTTGTGGGTGACGATGGGCGATGTCGCGGCACTGTCCTTGATCAGGCTGACAAGGCCGCGCGCCTCGGCGAAGGCCTCGCGCGGCGTAAGCCGTCCGCCGGTCGCGGCGAAAGCGGCGCCACCCAGGCAGCACAGGCAAAAATGTCGGCGCGACGGCAAAGCTTGCTTTGAAGATCCCACGACGTCCTCCCTTTCCATGGCAGCCAAGCGGATGGCAGCCCTTTCCTTGGCCGGTTCAGCAGTTTTGGATGACCGGCAGTCCGTCGTTTCAGATTCGCCGCTGCAACGGACGGTGCCTAGCTGTTGGGCCCGCGCTCCATGCTGACGGGCTGCCAGCGGCGCAGCGCGGTATTTTGTAATACCGACGGGTTGACGCAGCTCACCGGCCACATACCCTGCAGCACCAACGACAATTCGTAGCCGACGCGGCGCTTGCGCGCCTCGTCGAAGCGGGCCGAGGCCGAGGCGACATGGGCGGTGAGCGTGACATTCTCCATACCCAGCATCGGGTTGTTGTGCGAAGGCGGCTCCTTCTCCAACACGTCGAGCGCGGCATGCGCGATCCAGCCTTCCTGCAGGGCCTTGATCAGCGCCTCTTCGTTCACGGTCGCGCCGCGGCCGGTATTGATGAAGATCGCGCTCGGTTTCATCTGCTTGAAATGGGTTTCGCCGAGCATGTGGTGAACTTCAGGACGCGCCGGCGCGTGCATCGAAACGAAATCGGACTGCGACAGCACCTCCGATAGGGTCGCCGGCAGCACGCCGTGGTCGGAAATCAGCGTCTCGGCAATGAAGGGGTCATAGGCCATCATCCGCAAGCCGAAGGGGCCTGCGCGTTTTGCCACGGCGCGTGCGACCCGTCCGAACGAGATGAAGCCGAGCGTCTGCCCCATCAGCCGCGGAATCTTCAGGAGCGCCGGGCGCCCCTCCGTCCAGCGGCCCTGGCGCACCATCTTGTCCTGCTCGACGAGACGGCGGAATCCCGCCAGCAACAGCATCATGGCGTGGTCGGCCACTTCCTCAATAAAAGTGTCGGGGATGTTGGTGACGGGAATGCCGCGCGCGGTGGCGGCCTTGACGTCGACGCTGTCGACGCCGACGCTGCCGAGCGTGATGACCTTGCAGTTTTCCAGGGCATCGATGACGGTTTTCGTAATCGGCATGCCCTTGGCATAGATCGCGTCCGCGGTGCGGGCGGCGGCAATGAACTCCGCCTCATTGGCCGGGGCCTCGATAATCTCCGCGCCGATCGGATCGAGCGCCTCCTTTTCATACGCATAACCGCCGCCGGCGACCGTAAAACTCGCGCCTTTCGGCGTTACAACCCTGAATTTCGGCATTTCCCTTTTTCTCCCGATTTGACGCTTCGGTGTTGGTTGCGGCCGCGACACGGCTTGTCGCCGCCGCCCGATTTCAGCTTCTTGACCAACTCCCCGCGCGATCCGTGCTGCCCAAAACGACGGCGGCTCCTTGTCTAGTAATTATACGGAGCGGCTGCCTGGCTTCGTAACAAAAAGCTAAGGGGTTAACTATACCGTGTCGCAATTCATTCCGCCAATCGCGCTTCGGCGCACACCCCCGGAGATGCCACCGTGAAGCTGAACAATCTGACGATTGCTCCAAAACTCGGCATTTTGGTGGGTGCAACATTGGTCGGCCTCTGCATCGCCGGCGTTCTCGCCGGCTATCTGATGCAGCGCGAGATGCTGAACGCCCGAATTGATCAGACCAAAGCCATTGTCGACATGGCGCGCAATATGGCCGCCGGGCTGCAGAAGCAGGTCGAGGCCGGCAAGCTCACCAAGGAGGCCGCGCTGGCTGAATTCGGCCGCTTGGCCAATTCCATGACCTACGACAACGGCAGTGGCTATCTGTTCGGCACGACTTACGACGGCATCACGCGGATGGCACCCGATCCCAAGCAGGTCGGGACCAATCGCATGGACGTGGTGACCAACGGCAGAATGCTCTCCCGCGAAATCATGGATGGCGTCAGGGCCAAGGGCGAAATCCTGCTGCCCTATGAATATATGAAGCCGAACCAGGAGAAGCCGGTCCGCAAGATCGGCTATGCCGTCGCGGTCCCCGGCTTTGACATGTATCTGGGGACCGGGGCCTATCTCGACGATCTCGACGCCAAGCTGATGCCGATCATCTGGACCCTTGGGATTGCGACCCTTGTCATCGGCGTGATCTCGAGCGGTATCGCCTGGCTGCTCGGCCGCAGCATCAGCGGTCCGCTCGGCCAACTCGGCAACCGGATGCGGGCATTGGCCGACGGCGAATTGGAAGGCGACATTCCCGGCGTCGGGCGTGGCGACGAGGTCGGCGCGATGGCCGCAACCGTCCAGATCTTCAAGGATAACGCGGTGCGCATCAAGGGATTGGAAAAGGCCGAAGCCGAGACGAAGGAGCGCGCCGCGGCCGAGCGCCGCGTGGCGATGGAAAGCCTCGCCAACGATTTCGAGCGCAGCGTCAACGGCATCGTGCGTTCGGTGTCGACGGCGGCGGCAGGCATGCAGACCACGGCGCAATCCATGACCGCGACCGCGAGCGACGCCAGTGCGCGCGCTGCGACCGTCGGATCGGCGTCAGAGAGCGCTTCTAACAACGTCGGAACCGTCGCGGCCGCGGCCGAAGAACTGTCGAGCTCGGTTGCCGAGATTTCCCGTCAGGTGACGCGCTCGAGCGAGATCGCCAGCAAGGCGGTCGGCGATGCCGAACGCACCAACGCCACAGTCCAGGTGCTGTCGACCGGCGCCGAGAAGATCGGCGAGGTGGTAAAATTGATCCACTCGATCGCCGCCCAAACCAATCTGCTCGCGCTGAACGCAACCATCGAAGCGGCGCGTGCCGGCGAATCCGGACGCGGCTTTGCCGTGGTTGCCTCCGAAGTCAAGGCGCTGGCCAACCAGACCGCCAAGGCGACCGAGGAAATTTCCGCCCAGGTGGCGGCGATGCAGACCTCGACCAGCGATGCGGTGAAGGCCATCAGCGGGATCACCGAGACCATTGCGCAGATGAGCGAGATCACGGTCAGCATTTCGACGTCGATCGAGCAGCAGGGCGATGCGACGCGCGAGATCGCGCGCAACATCCAGCAGGTGGCGGCGGGATCAAGCGAGATCAGCGCCCATATCGGCGGTGTCACCACGGCAGCCGCAGCGACCGGTACGGCGGCGACCGACGTGCTTACCAACGCCCGTGAGCTCGACAACCAGTCGGGCATGCTGCGCAGCGCCGTCGACGGATTTTTGGCAAAAGTCCGCGCCGCGTAAGTACGGACGCCTCAAGCTAAGCCGCGGCGGAGCCCTGCCGCGAGGCGATCACCACGCCGGCGAGCACCAGCAAATAGCCGACCAGGTGAAACAGCCGTGGCTGCTCGCCGAGCAGCAAGATCGCCATCGCCGAGCCGAACACCGGCACCAGATGAAAGAACGGTGCGGCGCGGTTCGGCCCGATCAGCGCGATGCCGCGGTTGAAGAACAGATAGGCCAGCGTCGAGGGAAAGATCACGACATAGACCAGGGTTGCGATCGTCAAGAGATCGGGCTGCAGCGTATAGCCGGTCGAATACTCCCAGATCGATAGCGGCACCAATAACAGCGCTCCGCAGCCGGTGGTAAACGAGATCAGCGAAAGCTGATGCGTCTTCGGCCGTCGCGTCATGAGCGCCGCATACAGCCCGAACGCCACTAAGGCGCCTGCGAACATCACGTCGCCCTTGTTGAACTGGATGCTGGCGAGCGTCGAGAGATCGCCGCGCAGGATGATGGTGAGCACGCCCAGCAGCGAGATCGTGATGCCGGCGAGTTGCGCGAAGGTCAGGCGCACGCCGAATAGCGCCAGCGACCACAGCGCCACGAACAGCGGGCCGGAGGACTGGATCAGAAGCGCGTTCAGCGCCTGGGTATATTGCAGCGCCCAATAAGACAGCGCGTTGTTGATGGCAAAGCCCGTCGCCGACAGCCCAATCATCAGCGGAAGTTGTGCACGCAACGCCGGCCAGTCGCGTTTGAGATGCGGCCACGCGAACGGCAGCAGCATGAAAAACGCGCCGACCCACCGGATGCAGGACAGCGCCATCGGCGGCACGTGACCTGCGACATAGCGCGCGAGCACGATATTGGCGGCCCAGAACAGGGAGGTCAGGCTCAGCAGCAGATAGGGCTGGTCGTTGAGCCAGTGAAGCGGGGAATGGTGCCGAGGTTTGTAAAGCAATGCGCGACAATCGGGTCTTTGAAGGCTGCCGCACGATGTGCCCAGAAAATGCGCTGCGACAAGACGTGCCGGAGGATTGCAGCCATGCGCGACGTTTGCGCGCTACTTCTGCGGTCCCGACAGCGAAATGTCGCGCTCGGCGCGGAACACATTGCTGTAGAGGTTGGCGATCCACTGCCGCCCGCTCGAGGTGACATTGAGATAGCGGATCGCGGTCTGCACGTGCGGCGCCACGCTGTTCCAATAGAATTGCGGGTAGAGATTGACGAGGTCCGCGGGCGATGAGTAGCCGAGCTGCCGGTTCAGCCCGGCCTCCTCGAACTCGTGATAAAGCGCATTGGCCTTGCGGATATAATGGGGGTCGCCGAGCTGGCCGATCAGATCGGCCGCCCGCAACAGCGCCGCTTCCTCGTCGCATTCCTCGCCTTCGCTCGGAAAGCTCGACGGGAATCGCGTGCCCTCGACGGCGAGCGCGATCCGCCCTTTGTCCAACAATGTGACGCCCTCGAGGCGCTCCATGACGAACATCCTGGAGCGGTCGACATGGTAGGGCAACAGCGCCGCGTCCGAGGATCCGCGCGGCAGCGTCACCTTGCGGCCGCCGGTGTCGACCAGATAGCCGTCTTGATCGTCTTCCCGAAACACGCCGCGGACATAACCGATGTCGTGGGTCAGGCAGGCGATGATCACATGGGCATAGTCTTCGGCAGGCATATGAGTGTGCAGCGCGCGGCCGCGCAGGATGTCGTGCCCCGCAAGGGTCACCAGCATGGTATGTTCGACATTGTGATAGAGCGCGTCGCTGTTGCCGATGCATTCGATCGCGATCCGCGCGATCGAAGGCACCATTTCGACGAGAGGCGCCTGCGACGACCCGAACCGGCGGCGCATGTAATTGGCGAGGAATTCGCCAAGCGCGTCGGCCGCAAGCTCCGGAACGGTAATCATTGCCACCCCCGAACGTCGTGTGCGCACCTGCGAGGTCGGCCGGGCCGCACATCCTTTTCACGATAGCGCGGACTTATGACACCAGCGTTGCGGTCATCACGCGCAAAGAGGTACCGTCAGTACCAACCAGGAGCGGCCATGGGTGTAGATTTGCTGAATATCGAAGGGCTGAAGGGGCTGGAGCACCAAGCGCCGGTCGTGATGGTGAACCTGATGCGCTTCCGCGATCACTCGCTCGATGGCGACGGCAGCGGCTGGGACGCCTATTTGCGCTACAGCGCCCTGACCGTGCCGATGATCAAGGCGCGCGGCGGAACGCTGCTGTGGACCGGCGACGCCAAGACGGTCGCGCTCGGCCCGCAGGACGGCCAGCAATGGGACTACCTGGCGCTGGTGTATTATCCGTCGGTCGCGGCGTTCATCGACATGATGACATCGGCGGATTACGAGAATCTGTGCGATCCGCATCGACGCAACGGCTGCGCGGAGCATGTCATCATCGCGACAACAGAGGCGTATAGCAAGTTCAAGATCGGGTAGATGAGTTGTTGCACTGCCAACGCAGGTGATATCATGCTTCGATGCGGTGGCTGGGCGTGCTCATGCATAAGTTTACGTGGAGGTTTTTTGCCGATAGACTCGAGGTTGAATTGGCAGGACATCGGAGCTTCGATGGTGCTTGGCCGAGCGCGTGTGACGCGATCGGTGCTGTGATGCATTTGATCCAGGACAATTCGAGGCTTTAGGGACGTCGGCACCACTATCGGCAATCCCGTCGGCGAGACAAAACTTCGAGTCGCCGGCGTGTACGATTTCGCCAATGCGGATTCGGTTGTTGAACGAGTAGCTAACTCTAATTGCTCAGGCGCAGGATCGCGATCGAATCAAGCAAGCAAGCAAGCACAGGGAGGCTGCAATGCGAACCGCAATTTGCACGGTATTCATCATTTGCGGACTTGTGGCCCCGGCTGCTGCACAACAGGCCCCACCGGCCACCATTCCGGTCGGCGTCGTCAAGGCCGAGCACAAGTCGATCGAGAAGACGCTCGATTTTGTCGGGCGCATCGAAGCGGTCAATCGCGTCGAGATACGGGCG
>DATBYN010000165.1:0-8909 GCA_036513695.1 Bradyrhizobium sp.
CTTCGTCGCTTTGCTCCTCGCAATTGACGACAACATGGCTGGTCCGACCAATCTCCAGGATGAGGTCTGGAACCTCACGAACACGTGACGCCGACGGCGTAACGCCTCGCCCCAGCGTCTCGAAGAACGATGGGCATGCTCATGGCCGCAAAGCCCGCGCGGGGATCGTTCGACGGACCGAAAAAATGCTCAATCTCGTTCTCGCTTTGCTGGCCGGCGTGGTCACCATTGCCGCGCCCTGCACGTTGCCGGTGCTGCCGATCCTGCTCGGCGCATCGGTCGGCCAAACCGGCAAAATCCGTCCGGCGATGATCGCGCTCGGGTTTGTGATCTCGTTTTCCGCCACGGCGCTGTTACTCAGCGCGATCACCCGCATATTCGACTTCGACCCGAATCATCTGCGCACCGGCGCGGCCGTGCTGCTGCTCGGATTCGGGCTGTTGATGATCTGGCCGGCGCCGTTCGAATGGCTCTCGATCCGCCTCAATGGGCTCATCAGCGGCCCCGCCGGCGACACCGTATCACGTCAGGGTAATATCGGCGGCTTTGTGCTCGGCACCACGCTCGGCCTGGTCTGGACGCCCTGCGCCGGACCGGTGCTCGGCTCGATCCTCACCATCGTTGCGACCTCCAAGGACACCGCATGGGCGAGCGCGCAGCTCGTGGTCTACGCGATCGGTGCCGCGATCCCGATGCTGGTGATTGCCTATGGCGGCCAGGCCGTCACGACCCGTATCAGCAGCATCGCGAAAATTTCGCCAAAACTGCAGCAGGGGTTCGGAGTCATCGTGATCGCTTTCGCGATCGTGTCATACTTCCAATACGACACGCTGATCGTGGCGTGGCTGACATCGTTCTACCCCGACGGCCAGATCGGCCTGTAATCAACCCGCAAGCCTTAAGGAGACGTTCATGACGCTACGATCGCTCGCCGCTTCCGCTTCAATCATCGCCCTTTGCCTGATCGGCGCAGCCGGCCCTGCCATCAGCGGCGAGGTCGCTCCGTTGCAAATCGCGGCCGTGCAGGGAACCGCGCCCAATTTTGTCGGCATCAACAATTGGTTCAATTCCGCCCCGCTCAACATCGCGGATTTGCGCGGCAAGGTGGTGCTGGTGGATTTCTGGACCTATGGCTGCGTCAACTGCGTCAACACGCTGCCCCATGTCACCGAACTCTACGCGAAATATAAAGACCGCGGCCTGGTCGTGGTCGGCGTTCATACGCCGGAATTCCCGTTCGAGCGATCCGCATCAAACGTGCAGACCGCGCTGAAGCGGCACGGCATCACCTATCCGGTGGCGCAGGACAATGATTCGCAGACTTGGGACGCCTATCGCAACCAGTATTGGCCGGCGCAATACATCGTCGATCAGAGCGGAAAGATCGTCTACCAGCACGATGGCGAAGGCCGCTACGAAGAGATGGACAAAACCATCGCGCGCCTGCTCAACGCCGCGAGCTGAGCGGCAGCTTCGTCATTGACGCCGACCCCTCCCGGCAAGCGGGGGGAGCGTCGCTGTGTTCAGGGAAATTCAATTCAGCGCGAGCTCGCATTGACGGGCGTCATGTTCTTGCTGCAGTTGGTCTGCTCCCATCCCCTCACCGGGGAGACGTGGGGTGACGCGGGCGTTTTGTCTCCCTATATATCTCGGTGCCGCAACAATATGCTCGCGGCATCGACCGTGATAAAACCCCGATCCAACGACGACGGATGGGCCGATGTTCGAGGGCTGGGATGCCGTGGTATTGGCCCGGGCGCAGTTCGCATTCACGATGTCGTTCCACATCGTGTTTCCGGCGTTCACGATCGGGCTTGCAAGTTACCTCGCGGTACTCGAAGCGCTCTGGCTGTCGACCGGGCGCGAAGTCTTCATCAACCTGTTCAACTATTGGCTGAAAATCTTCGCGGTGGTGTTCGGCATGGGCGTGGTGTCGGGCATTGTGATGTCCTACCAATTCGGCACCAACTGGGCGGCGTTCTCGGACAAGGCCGGCCCCGTGATCGGCCCGCTGATGGCCTATGAGGTCTTGACCGCGTTCTTCCTCGAGGCAGGTTTTCTCGGCGTGATGCTGTTCGGCCTCAAGCGGGTCGGCCCCAGACTGCATTTCCTCGCCACCCTGATGGTCGCGATCGGCACGTTGATCTCGGCATTCTGGATCCTCTCCGCCAATTCCTGGATGCAGACGCCGACTGGTTATGCCGTCAACGCTGACGGGCAGTTCGTTCCCGCCGATTGGCTCAAGGTCATCTTCAATCCGTCGTTCCCGTATCGCCTCGTGCACATGGTGCTGGCGGCCTATCTCACCACAGCGCTCGTGGTCGGGGCGGTCGGCGCGTTTCACTTGTGGCGCGATTCCCACCTCGCCGGGGCGCGCGTGATGTTTTCGATGGCAATGTGGATGGCGACGCTAGTGGCGCCGATCCAGATTCTCGCCGGCGATCAGCACGGCCTCAACACGCTCGAGCATCAGCCGGTGAAGATCATGGCGATGGAAGGCCATTTTGAGAGCCACAAGGATGGCGCGCCATTGTACTTGTTCGGCCTGCCCGATGAGGCCGCGGGCAAGCTTAAATACGCCATCGGAATCCCGAAACTGGGTTCTCTGATTCTAAAGCATTCCCTGAATGCGCCGATGGCCGGCCTCGACACCGTGCCGCGTGAAAACTGGCCGCCGGTGCCGATCACCTTCTGGTCGTTCCGCATCATGGTTGGATTGGGATTCCTGATGCTGGGGCTTGGCCTGCTCAGCCTGTTCGCGCGCTGGCGCGGGACGCTCTACGAATTCAAGCTGCTGCAGCTGTTCGCCATGGCGATGGGCCCGGCGGGCTTTATCGCGGTGCTCGCGGGCTGGATCACCACCGAGACCGGACGGCAGCCGTTCACGGTGTATGGGCTGTTGCGAACGGCTGAATCCACCTCCCCGCTCGCGGCTCCCGCGGTCGGCTCGTCGCTGATCGCTTTTGTGATCGTCTATTTTGCGGTGTTCACCACCGGCGTCTTCTACATTCTCCGCCTGATGGCGTCGCCGCCGCATCAGGGCGAACCGGGACCGAGCCACGATGCACCGGCGCGCGCCGCAGGCATCACGCCGGCCGCCGGCGTGGTAACATAAGGGGTCGGTCTGATGCCCGGGATCATCGACATCGCAACCGTCTGGGCGTTCATCATCGCGTTCGCGGTCTTTGTCTATGTGGTGATGGACGGCTTCGATCTCGGCCTTGGCCTGCTATTTCCACTGTTTCCCGCCAAAGCCGATCGCGACGTGATCATGAACAGCGTGGCGCCGGTGTGGGACGGCAACGAAACCTGGCTGGTGCTCGGTGGCGGCGGCTTGATGGCGGCGTTTCCGCTGGCCTATGCGGTGCTGATGCCGGCGCTCTATACGCCGGTGATCGCGATGCTGATCGGCCTGATCTTTCGCGGCGTCGCCTTCGAATTCCGCTGGCGCACCACACAGGAGAAGCGCAATCGCTGGGATATCGCGTTCGCCGGCGGATCGCTACTCGCGACGCTGGCGCAGGGAATTGCGCTCGGCGCCGTCCTGCAAGGCGTGCATGTCGAGGGACGGCATTATGCCGGGGGCTGGTGGGACTGGCTGACGCCGTTCAGCATCTTGACCGGCCTCGCGTTGGCCGTTGGCTTTGCGCTGTTGGGCGCGACCTGGCTGGTGCTGAAGACTGAAGGCGAGCTTCGCGACAGGGCTTATCACCTGAGCTGGTTCCTGTTGTTCGCGATGCTGGGCGCGATCGGCGCGGTTAGCATCGCGACGCCGTTCCTGCACATCCAATATACCGAGCGCTGGTTTTCCTGGCCCAACATCATCCTGACCGCGCCGGTGCCGATCGCGGTCGCGGCCGTCGCCGTGCTGTTGCTGCGCGCGCTTTCCAACAAATGGGACAGCCAGCCGTTCTTCCTGACGCTTACGCTGTTCGCGCTGTCCTATGCCGGGCTCGGCATCAGCATGTATCCCTATATCGTGCCGCAGAGCATCACGATCTGGCAGGCCGCGTCTCCCGTGAGCAGCCAGCTGTTCATGCTGGTCGGGGTGGCCGTGCTGATACCGCTGATCCTCGGCTATACCGCGTGGGCCTATTGGGTCTTCCGCGGCAAGGTGAGGGCGGGGAGCGGCTACCATTGATGCCCGGCGAGCCAAAGCCGCCGCCGCTGACGAAGCGCCTGCTGTGGTTTTTCGCACTTTGGCTCGGTGGGGTCGGCACGGTTGCCATCGTCTCCTTTGGCTTGCGGCTCTGGCTGGCGCCCAGTTGAGGCTTTCGGGTCACATTTCTGACAATCTGCGCCCTGGATCTTTGTTTGAGCATGATCTTTTCGGAAAACCGGTTTCCACTTTTCCGGATGACGCTCTGGGAAAATCGAAAGCATTCCAGCTAGTTATCCGGATTGCTTGCCTTCGCGCCAGCGCTGAGATTTGATGCTGTCGGTGATTTGGCAAACGGTGATACACACCCGGCAGCGTCAAACGACCGCGCCAACGAGGAGAGCCCTGGATGACAAGATTTCGGCACCTGATCTGCACGGCGATTGCCGCTGTCGGCTTGATGCTTTCGGTCTCGCACAGCTATGCGCAGCAGCCCGACGCCGACCAGCCCGGACTTATCCCCGACGATTCAGTCGAGCTCGATCCGGAATTCCGCAAGCAGGTCGTGTACTACCGCACCACCGAGGCGCCGGGCACCATCATCATCTCGACCGCCGAGCGCCATCTCTATCTGATCCAGCCGGGCGGCCGGGCGATCCGTTATGGCATCGGCGTCGGCCGTGACGGCTTCCAGTGGCAGGGACTCTTAAACATCTCGCGCAAGGCGGAATGGCCGGACTGGACACCGCCGCCGGAGATGATCGAGCGCCAGCCATATTTGCCGCGCTTCATGGCCGGCGGCCCGGGTAACCCGCTCGGGGCGCGGGCGATGTATCTCGGGACCACCGTCTACCGCATCCACGGCACCAACCGGCCGGATACGATCGGCACCAAGGTTTCGTCCGGCTGCTTCCGGCTGGTCAATGCCGATGTCGCCGACCTCTACGAGCGCGTGCCCGTCGGCACCAAGGTCATCGTGCGGCAGAAGCCGGAATTGTAAACGCGGCCATTCCCGCAAAAGCCGGTCCTTTTTCCCATTTTTGGCGAGAGATAAATCATGCGCACATTTCGAGGCGGCCTGCTGATCGGGCTCGCGGTCGCAGTTCTGGTTGCGGCTGGCGCCATCACCTATGAACGCTATGACACGCGAACCCTGAAGCGGACGATCCGGCGCGGCGAAGTGCTATGCGGCGTCAACAAGGGCCTGCCCGGCTTCTCGATCCCCGACGACAAGGGCGCCTGGACCGGCTTCGACGTCGATTTCTGCCGCGCGGTCGCGGCCGCGATCTTCGACGATCCGAAGAAAGCAAAATTCGTACCCCTCGATGCCAGCGAACGTTTCAAGGAGCTGCAGAACCGCAAGGTGGATATTCTGTCGCGCAACTCGACCTGGAGCATGTCGCGCGAGACTTCCTATGATCTGTATTTTCCGGCGGTCGCCTATTATGACGGCGGGGGCTTCATGCTGCCGCGGGCGCGCAACATCGAATCGGCGCTGGAGCTGAACGGCAGCAAGGTATGCGTGCAGTCGGAAACCACGACGCAACTCAACCTCGCCGACTATTTCCGCACCAACAACATGAAATACCAAGAGATGAAATTCTCCAAGCTGGACGACGTCATCAAGGCCTACGATTCCGGCCAATGCGACGTGTTGACGGCGGACGTTTCCCAGCTCTATGCGCTGCGCCTCGATCTGACCAAGCCCGGCGATCATATGATCCTGCCGGATGTCATCTCGAAGGAACCACTAGCGCCGGTGGTGCGCGAGCGTGACGATGACTGGATGTTGATCGTGAAGTGGACGTTGTACGCGATGATCAACGCCGAAGAGCTCGGCGTTAACTCGAAAAACATCGACGAGGCGCTGAAGTCGAAGAAGCCCGACGTGATGCGGCTGGTCGGCACCGAAGGCAATTACGGCGAGGAGCTTGGGTTGACCAAGGACTGGGCCGTGCGCATCATCCGCCACGTCGGCAATTACGGCGAAGTCTACGACCGCAATGTCGGATCGGAATCGAAGCTGAAAATTCCGCGCGGCCTCAACCAGCTCTGGAGCGCCGGCGGGATTCAGTACGCGCCGCCGATACGGTAGGGTTTCACGCCGCAGTACGACCCAACGCGCCACATAGAAGGTCGTCGTCACCCGGCTTGACCGGGTGATCCAGTACGCCGCAGCCTCTCGATTGATCGCTACTTTCTCTGGAATACTGGGTCGCCCGGTCATAGGCGAGCGGAAGCGACGCCGTCCTTCGGACGGCTATGCCGGGCGATGACAGCTGTTTATGACGCGCCGCCGTTTATGACGCGCCCGTCAGCACGTCACCTCAATAACTCTTCATCCGCGCCAGCTGATCCGCGTGGAAATTGCTGTCGCCGAACAATTCCTGGCAGACCCGCGCGCGCTTCATGAAGAAGCCGATGTCGAACTGGTCGGTCATGCCCATGCCGCCATGCATCTGCACGCCTTCCTGGACTGCCAGCGTCGCGGTCGTGCCGGCACGGGCTTTTGCGACGGCCACCGCTGCGCTCGCGTTACCAATATCCGCATCCAGCGTCTGCAGCGCTTTTAGTACAGCGGCGCGGGTGATCTCGATATCGATATAGAGCTCCGCGGCGCGGTGCTGCAGCGCCTGAAATTCGCCGATCGCCTTGCCGAATTGCTTGCGCTCCTTGAGGTAACCGACGGTGCGGCCGAACACCTCCTCGCTCAAGCCCACCATTTCCGACGCCACTGCGCCGCGGCCGATATTGAGCACGCCTTCCAGCAGCTGATAGCCCTGATCGACCTCGCCGAGCACGCTGTCGGCGTTGACCTCGACGTGATCGAACCTGATCCGCGCCGAATTGTGGGAATCGACCATCGCCGTGCGCTCGGTCTCGATGCCTTTTGCCCTGGGATCGACCAGGAACAGCGTCAGCCCGTTGCGCTCGCCGGCTGCGCCCGCGGTGCGGGCCGCGACGATCAGGAGATCGGCGGTGTGTCCGTCGACCACAAAGGCCTTGTCGCCGGTGAGCCTAAAACCGTTGCCGGAACGTACCGCCCGCATGTTTGTCGCAAGCGGGCGATGTTTTGTGCCCTCGTCGATGGCGAGTGAGGCGAGCAGCGAGCCGTCGACGATTTTCGGCAGATGCGCGGATTTCTGCGCGGCACTGCCGCCGCGCGACAGCGCCGACGCCACGAGCACCGCGGTCGAGAGAAACGGCGACGGCATCAAGGTGCGGCCGATTTCCTCCATCACGACGCCTGCTTCGACGCAGCCGAGCCCGCTGCCGCCGAAATCTTCGGGCACCAGCAGGCCGGAAAATCCCATCTCGGCGAAGGTTTTCCAGAGCTCGCGGGAAAAGCCGGTGGCGTCCTTGGCATCGCGCAAGTGCCGCAGATGCGACACCGGCGCCTTGTCGCTGATCAGCCCCCGCGCGCTGTCGCGCAGCATCGATTGTTCTTCGGTGAGGACGAGGGCCATGGGAGATGTTCCGGTTAGAGGACCAAGTTTCTTGAAGTCGTCATTCCGGGATGGTCCGCAGGACCAGACCCGGAATCTCGAGATTCCCCGATGTGCAATTGCACATCTGAGGTTCGCGCTTCGCGCGCCCCGGAATGACGGGCTACGCCCCCGGCAAATCGAGAATCCGCTTTGCCACGATGCCGAGCATCACCTCCGAGGTACCGCCCTCGATCGAGTTGGCCTTGGTGCGCAGCCAGGCGCGCGGGCGGGCGCCCTCTTTCGAGCGCGCGCTTTCCCATTCCAGCGCGTCGATGCCGCCCGCCGACATCAGGATCTCGTAGCGGCGCTTGTTCAATTCAGTGCCGTAATATTTCATCGCCGAGGAAAACGCCGGATGCGATTGACCTGCCTTCGCCAGATCGACCGCACGCTCGGCGGCACACGCCAGCGCCGCCTCGTCGATCTCGAAGCTCGCGATCTGGCCGCGCAGCATCGGATCTTCCAGGCGGCCCTCGTCGTCGGTACCGACCGAGTCGGCTGCGACTTGCCCGAGCGGCCGGCCGACGCCGCGCTCGCCCATGCCCGAGATCATCGCGCGCTCGTGCTGCAGCAGATATTTTGCGACGTCCCAACCGCGGTTGATGGTGCCGACCACATTGGCTTTCGGCACCCGCACATCGTCAAAGAAGGTTTCGCAGAACGGCGAGCGCCCGGAGATCAAGAGGATCGGCTTGGTCGAGACGCCTTTTGAGGCCATGTCGAACAGAATAAAACTGATGCCGTCGTGCTTTTTGGCGGCCGGATCAGTCCGCACCAGGCAGAAGATCCAGTCCGCGTAATTGGCGTACGAGGTCCAGATCTTCTGGCCGTTGATAACAAATTCGTCGCCGTCGCTCTCGGCGCGGGTCTGCAGCGAGGCGAGGTCGGAACCGGCGTTGGGTTCGGAATAGCCCTGGCACCAGCGGATCAGGCCGGCAGCGATTTTGGGCAGATGTTCCTTCTTCAGTGCCTCGGAGCCGTATTTCAATAGCGCCGGTCCGAGCATCCAGATGCCGAAACTCGACAGCGGCGAACGAGCCCCCATCGCAGCCATCTCCTCGCGCAGCACCTTGTGCTCGCCGGCATCCAGACCGCCGCCGCCATATTGTTTGGGCCAGTCGGGCACGGTCCAGCCCTTGTCGCGCATCCGCTCGAACCAGATGCGCTGCGGCTCGGAGGAGAATTTGGTGTTGCGGCCGCCCCAGAAGGTATCTTCGTCTGACGTCATCGGCCGGCGCATTTCCGGCGGACAATTGGCTTCTAGCCAGGCGCGGGTTTCGCGGCGAAATTTTTCCAGGTCAAGCATGTGCGTTTCCTCTGTT
>DATBYN010000166.1:0-3602 GCA_036513695.1 Bradyrhizobium sp.
GCCGCCACCGATAATTTCGCGCCCGTCTTGCGCCCGTCGCGCGGCAGCGAGATGCAGACGACGGTGCCGGTGCCGAGTTTGGAGCGCAGCCGCATCGATCCGCCATGCAGATTGGTCAGCGACCGCGCGATCGCCAGCCCAAGGCCCGAGCCGTGATAGGTTTTTGTCAGTTGGCTCTCGACCTGCTCGAAGGGCCTGCCGAGCCGCACCAGCGATTGCGGCGCGATGCCGATGCCGGTGTCGGCAATCATCAATTGGATCTTGTCGTGCAGCACGCGGGTGCGGACCACGACCCTGCCGCTGTCCGGCGTGAACTTCACCGCGTTGGATAACAAATTGACGATGATCTGCTTGATGGCGCGGCGATCTGCGACGACCGGGATGGTGCCCTCGATATCGGTGGCGAGCACGAGATGCTTGTTCTCGGCGCGCCCCGACACCACACGCAGCGATTCTGCGAGCGTCTTCGACAAATCAAGCGGCTCCATGTCGAGCTTCATGCGGCCGGCCTCGATCTTCGACATATCCAGGATGTCGTTGATTACTTCCAGGAGATAATGGCCGCTGGTCAGGATGTCGTGACAATATTCCTGATATTTTTCCGATCCCAGCGTGCCGAACATGCCGCTCTCCATGATCTCGGAAAAGCCGATGATGGCGTTGAGCGGCGTGCGCAATTCGTGGCTCATATTGGCGAGGAATTTTGACTTTGTCTGGTTGGCTTCCTCGGCGCGAGTTTTTTCTTTTGAGTATTTTTCAGCAAGGTCGGCGAGTTCGATCGCCTGCCGCTCCAGCGCGGTTTGCGATCGTTTCAGGTCGGCAACGGTGGCGCGCAGGCGGAGGTCGTTGTCGACCAGTTTCTGCTCGTGCTCCTTGATGCGGGTGATGTCGGTGCCGACCGAGACGTAGCCGCCATCCTTGGTGCGGCGCTCAGAGATATGCAGCCAGCTGCCGTCGTCGAGCTGCGCCTCGAAGGTGCGCGCGCCCGGCGCATGGTGGCCGGTTTCGTGCAGCCTGGTGCGGACCTCCGGCATGCTGCCGACCTCGATCACGGTTTCATAAGATGTGCCCGGCGTGACCGCGGTATCCGGCAATTTGTGCAGCCGCTGGAAATGCGAGTTGCAGAGCACCAGGCGATCGCCGGCGTCCCACAGCACGAAGGCTTCCGGGATGGTCTCGATTGCGTCGCGCAGCCGCAGATCGGCCTCCACCGTCTTCTCGGCGAGGCTCTTCTGCTCGGTGATGTCGACGGCGATGCCGATCAGGTGCAAGCCGGCATCGGCCGCGCCCTGGCTGAGCTCGCAGCGGACCCGCAGCCAGATCCAGTGCCCACCGGTGTGCTGCATGCGGAAGGTCTGGTCGATGTGGTCGATCTTGCCGGAGATCAGCCGATCGGCGATTGCAAACAGGTCGATGTCGTCGGATTTGACCAGCGCGTTGACTTCGCCGAAGGTCAACAAGTCGCTGCGGGTGTCGAGCCCTAGCATCGTGAACATCGAATGCGACCAGAAGATGCGGCCGCGCGACAGGTCCCAATCCCACAAGCCGCAGCGTCCGCGATTGAGCGCGGTGTCGATGCGGCCGCGCACGGCGTCGTTGATCAGGTCGCCCTCGCGGGCGCGGGTCGATTGCCAGTGGAACGCAAACCCCAGGATCAGCACGACAAAGCCGGTGGTGGCCGACAGCGTCACCGACAGCGCGGCGTCCGACCGCCACAGCGAATCGACATTTTCCTGGATGATGATGACCTGACCCGGCAGCGCCTTGATCAGGTGAGCAACCGCCAGCGCGCCATAGCCGTTGGGCAGCGTAATGTCCGTGACGCCGGCTTGCTGCAGCCCTGGCGTGGTCAACGGCAGCGCCGCGCTGATGACGTCGAGCAATTGGCTGGTATCGCCGAGCGCTGCCTCGATCGGAACCCGCGCCAGCACGCGCTGGTCGGCGCCGACCACGATGACATGCCTGCCGGATGCGACGGCCCAGGACGGGATGAGGCTTGGCAATGTCAGTTGCAGGCGTTCATAGGTCGCGCCGCGATCCTGCCGGACCGAGGCGATGCGGTCGATTCGCTCGGCGAGATAATCGGCAACCGCGGCGAGGTCGCGTTTGAGCGATGCACGCTTTTGCCGGCTCTGATCGACCACCTGAACGAAGGCGCCGAGGCAAATGGTGATCAGGAAGGCGATGATCAGGGTAGGCACGGCGCGGCGCAGCGCAGGCTCGGCTATCAACAGCCTGTGGTAGGCCGGTTTCGCGATCGACTGCGCCAATCCCTTGATCGAATCGGATTGGACGCACGCGCTCCCCGCGTGTGCGCGCGCCATGCCTATTGCCCCCTCGGAAACCTAATTGCACCGGTCCGGAAGAGCCCCAGTCCCTTTCCGAATCATAGCGATTTGAATCCAGTTTTTGCGGGCTGTCGAGAGTCAACGATTCGTTAATTCAAATAAATCTTGTCCAACGCGAAATCGGGCGACGAAAATCCCGCAAAAATACTTGCAAGGTGAGTCCGAAACGAGAACGCGAGCGTTTGCTGTCTAATTTCGTTTAAGCGTTTGGGGGCTCGGCGTGACTGATGACGCGTTTGACGGTCGGAAACGCGCGGCGCAGCGCGCGTTCGATCGCATCGACGTTCTCGTGAACCTTGATCACGCTCATCGACGGCGCGGCGCGGCAGTGGAAGTTGACGATCTCGCCGGCGTCGGTGTTGCGCACCCGCACGTTATGGACGTCATGGATCGCGCCATCGGCGGCAAAGCGCGACAGCGCGGCCCTGATTACCTCGACGCGGTCCGGCGCGGCGTCGGTGCCATGCGGCAGTTCCGGTTCGAGCGGCTCGATGTGGGTGTCGACCTCGACATCCTCGCCGAACTCGTAGCGGATGTTCCGCTCCAGCTCATGGGCGATGGCGTGGGCGTCGTCGAGCGCCATCTCGCCGTCGACCTCGAGGTCGAGGCTGACGGTGAGTTTCTCGCCGAGGTCGTGCACGGTGACATGGTGGACGGCGAGGCCGGAATTGCGGGCGATCACCATGACGCGTTCGCGCACACTCTCATTGTTGCGCGCCACCGGTACCGCGGTGAACGTCAGGTCGGCATCGCCGAGCGCCTTTGTGACCGCCTCCTGCGCCCTGCGTTTGATGTCCTCGATCCGGTCGATCGGGTAGGTCCGCGGCACCTGCACGATGGCATCGATGAAATGCGTCGAACCGACCATCCGCACCCGCAAGCGTTCGAGATCGACCACGCCGGGCACGGTCCGGATCGCGGCGGTGGCGCGCTCGGCGGCGCCTTCGGGCGCGCGGTCGAGCAGGGTCTCGACGGTGGAGCGCGCCAGCCGCAATCCGAGTAGCGCGATCATGACGGCTACCGCGACGGCGGCCGCGGCGTCGCCCCAGGCATAACCCAATCCAGACAACGCAAGCCCGATGATGACGGCGACCGAGCCCAATACGTCGGAGCCAAAATGCAGCGCATCGGCTTCCAGTGCCTGGCTTTTGGTGTGGTGCGCGGCGCGATGCAGCGCGCGGGCGCGCCAGAAATTCACCGCGATATCGACCAAGAGCACGACAAAGGGGATGGCCGATATTTTCGGCGGCGGCG
>DATBYN010000167.1:0-5399 GCA_036513695.1 Bradyrhizobium sp.
TAGCCCTGGTCTTCCCAGTAGCCGCCCTTGTACTCGTTGGTGACTTCCATCGAGATCACGTATTTCGGATTCTTGAATCCGAGCTTTGTCGGCACCCTGATCTTCATCGGGAAACCGTAGGCGCGGGGCAAGATTTCGTCGCCGAATTTGAACGTCATCTGGGTCTGCGGATGCAGCGCGGTCGCCATGTCCAAGGGCGAGTTGTAGCCTTCCTTGTCGGCGCACTGGAACCAACAATATTTCGCACGCGTATCGGCGCCGATCAGTTTCAGGAAATCGCGGAGCGGCGTGCCGGTCCAGCTTCCGATCGCGCTCCAGCCCTCGACGCAGATATGGCGCGTGACCTGCTTGACCTGCGGCAGCTTGTAGAGCTCCTCCAGCGTCCACGACTTCTTGTTGTCGACGAGCCCGCTCACTTCGAGCTTCCACATCTTGCCGTCGACCTCGGGCGCGTCGTCGAGTTCGTAATAGGCGTTGAACGGGAACGGTTTTGTGATGGCGCTTTCCGGAAACGTCGGCGCCAGCGCATTGGGATTGAAGATCGCCGCCTGCACAGCATCGTTAAACTTCGAGACTTTCGCCAGCATCTGGTCGGCTGAAAAACTGTCGGAGACGTCGCAGCCGGTCAAAAGCGTCAGCGCACCGAAGCTGGCGCCGCCGGCGATGAAGCGCCGCCGCGCCAGATCCGGCATCAGCTTGGTAGCATCCCGGACCAGCAGCTTCTTGTCGACGCCGGGAATGAGAAGCGAGCGAAGTCGGCCCATGAGTGTCCTCCTCGAATTTAGCGGCCGATGATCATGGCGCGCAGGCTTTTCGGCACCAGAGCCGCGAGCGCAACATGCACGATCAGGAAAGCGACGATCGCCGACATACAGATAAAATGCACATAACGCGCGACATCATAGCCGCCGAACAGCGCCGTCAGCCATTGCAGTTGCACCGGTTTCCAGATCGAAAGTCCCGACAGCACGATGACGATTCCGACCACGATGATGCCGGCGTAGAGCAGCTTCTGCACGTAATTATATTTGGTCAGGTCGTCATGCGCGAGTTTGAAGGTCAGCGCCGCCTTGACATCCGATATCACGCCACTTGGGGTGATCGGCAACAGCTTCTTGCGGAAGCGGCCGGTGGCAAGGCCCAGCGCGAGATAGACAAGGCCGTTGACCATCAGCAGCCACATCGCCGCGAAATGCCAGAGCAGCGCGCCGCCGAGCCAGCCGCCCAGCGTAATGGCGTGCGAGAATCTGAAATCGAACAGCGGCGAGGCGTTGTAGATCTGCCATCCCGACATGATCATCAGGATCATCGCGAAGGCGTTGATCCAGTGCACGGTCCGCACCCAGGCCGGCTGAATGATTTTCGCCGGGGCGGGTACGGTGCGTTCGTCGCCGGCTGCGAGGCTGGACATGGCTTTTCCCTAACACTTTGCTTCGCTCGAAAACTCGATACGCCGATTATACGCCGGGAACCCCGGCTTCGTTACTTTAATCCCCCTTGATCCACCCGAGATATCGCGGTCACGAAAAAGCGAGCCGGGCTGCCCCGGCTCGCCTCTTGCGTATCCCGGTGGGGACCAGATCAGGACGCGCGCCGTGTTACGATGCCGGCATCAGCACGGTGTCAACCACATGGATCACGCCGTTGGACTGATGGACGTTCGAGATCGTGACCGTCGACCAGCCGCCCTTGGCGTCGCCGATCATCACTTTGCCGTCAGCCTTCTTCACGGTCAGCTCTTCGCCTTCAGCGGTCTTGAGCTTCTTGCCTTCGGTCAGGTCGGAGGCCTCGAGCCGGCCCGGGACCACGTGGTAGGTCAGGATTTTGGTCAGCGTCGCCTTGTTCTCCGGCTTCACCAGAGTGTCGACCGTGCCGGCCGGCAGCTTGCCGAACGCGGCATTGGTCGGCGCGAACACCGTGAACGGGCCCTTGCCTTCCAGGGTTTCGACCAGGCCGGCGGCCTTCACCGCCGCGACCAGCGTGGTGTGGTCCTTGGAGTTCACCGCGTTCTGGATGATGTTCTTGGAGGGGAACATCGCGGCGCCGCCGACCATGACGGTCTTTTCCTCTGCGCTGACCGGCGCAACGATGGTAGCGGTGAGGGCAAGAGCGCCGAGGGCGGCGGCGGTCAAGAATGCAATACGTTTAGACATGGATCGTCTCCCGATGAATTGAGGTGACCGACGGACATCCGCCGGCGATGAGGGGTAACAACGACGCCGGCCGATGCTTGCGACTGCGTCGTCGTTGGCCCGAGCTACGGGAGGTTTGCGAGCCAGTTTCGGCGGATAATTTAACGTGATGTTTGAAACTATTTTCGGCGAGGAACGTGGGGCCCCTCCTCGTGAAGGGCTGAGCACGCGCGGCAAACACTGCCGTCGTCCCGGCCTTGAGCCGGGACCCATAACCACCGATGTCGGTTATCGCAAACAGCTGGGGCCACTAGCCAGGCACAACAAGAAGCTCCTGTGGTTGGGTCCCCGCCTTCGCGGGGACGACATTGGGAAGCGGGGTGACAACCCGTCAATCCCGATTATGCAGCGTCTGAATAAATCCCCTATTCCACGTCGGGCTGATCAGGATCTCGTTGATACACACGCGAGGCGGCATGCTGGCGACGAAGGCGATGGTGCGGCCGCAATCTTCGGGTTGCAGCATCTTCGCTTGTTCCTCTTCGCTCGGCACCACCGGCCGCAGTTTTAGGATCGGCGTCGCCACCTCGCCCGGCGACAGGCAGCAGGCGCGCAAACCATTGACGCATTCGTCCATGTTGAAGGAATGGGTCAGCGCCAGTACCGCATGTTTGGTCGTGGTGTAGGCCGGGCCCGGCATTTTCGAGACGTGACGGCCGGCCCAGGACGACACGTTGATGATGCAGCCGTCCTTTTGCTTGCGCATCGTCGGCAGCACCGCGCACATGCAATAGAGCACGCCATTGAGATTGATATCGACGAGCTGGTTCCAGCCCTCCAGCTCCATGTCGGCCCAGCTGCGTTTTGGTACATTGACTCCAGCGCTGTTGACGAGAAGGTCGATGCGGCCGTGTCTTGCGACAATCTGCTCCGCCGCTCTGTTCACGTCCGTGGCGTTGCTGACATCAAGCGCGATCGCCTCGGCCTTGCCGCCGCTTTTGGTGATCTTCGCCACCACTGCATCCAGCGCATCCTTCCGGCGTCCCGATACCACCACCGTCCAACCATCCGCGGCAAGGGCTTCCGCTCCGGCCTCGCCGATACCACTGCCGCCGCCGGTCACCCAGGCCACGCGTTTCCCATTATTTGACATGCAAACTGTCTCCGTTGCTTTGTAAGAGGCGCTTTTGCTATTGAATTTGAACGATTACACGGCCAATTGATCTTTGAGCACGATCATTTCGGAAAACCGGTTCCCACTTTTCCGGATCATGCTCTAGACCCGTGTCCGCCCCCCGGAATGATGCATGAACGCGCCCCAGAAAACCATCATGAACGCCAACCTGTTTTCCCGCCTGTTCGACCGCCTCGACGATCCAGCCCGGCTTGCGATCGAGACCGCGGACGGGCAGCACATCAGCTATGGCGATCTCATCGCCCGCGCCGGACAGACGGCGAATGTGCTGGTTGAGCGCGGCGTCAAGCCCGGCGACCGCGTTGCGGCGCAGACCGAAAAATCGGTGCCGGGATTGGTGCTGTATCTCGCCACGGTGCGCGCGGGCGCGGTCTACCTGCCGCTCAACACCGCCTATACCCTCAACGAGCTCGAATATTTTATCACCGACGCCGAACCGTCGCTGATGGTGTGCGATCCTGCGAAAGCCAGTGGCATCGGCGCAATCGCTGCAAAAGTCGGCGCCAGGATCGAGACGCTTGGTGCCGACGGCAAGGGATCGCTGACCAATGCCGCCGCTACGGCAGGCCCCGTGTTTGCGACCGTCGCGCGCGGCAACGACGATCTCGCCGCAATCCTCTATACATCCGGCACCACCGGGCGCTCCAAGGGCGCGATGCTGACGCACGATAATCTGGCGTCGAATTCGCTGACACTGGTCGACTATTGGGGTTTTACCGATAAGGACGTGCTGATCCACGCCCTGCCGATCTATCACACCCACGGCTTGTTCGTGGCGAGCAACGTCACGCTGTTCGCCCGCGCCGCGATGATCTTCCTGCCGAAATTCGATCCGGAACTGATCATCAAATTGATGGCGCGCGCCACGGTCTTGATGGGCGTGCCGACGTTTTACACGCGCCTCCTGCAAAGCCCGGCGCTGAACAGGGAATCGACCAAACATATGCGGCTGTTCGTTTCCGGCTCGGCGCCACTGCTCGCCGACACCCATCGCGAATGGGCCGCGCGTACCAGCCACGCCGTGCTCGAGCGCTATGGCATGACCGAGACCAACATGAACACGTCGAACCCCTATGACGGCGAGCGCGTCCCCGGCGCGGTTGGCCATCCGCTGCCGGGCGTGTCGGTACGCGTCACCGATCCTGAGACCGGCAAGGAGCTGCCGCGCGATACGATCGGCATGATCGAGGTCAGCGGCCCGAACGTCTTCAAGGGTTATTGGCGGATGCCGGAAAAGACAAAAACCGAATTCCGTGACGACGGTTTTTTCATTACCGGCGATCTCGGCAAGATCGACCCTGACGGCTATGTGCACATTCTCGGCCGCGGCAAGGACCTCGTGATCTCCGGCGGCTTCAACGTTTACCCCAAAGAAATCGAGAGCGAGATCGACGCCATGCCGGGCGTGATCGAATCGGCCGTGATCGGCGTGCCGCACGCCGACTTCGGCGAGGGCGTCACTGCGGTAGTGGTCTGCAGCAAGGGCGCGCAAGTCGATGAGCCCACGGTATTAAAGGCGCTGGACGGACGGCTGGCAAAATTCAAGATGCCGAAGCGGGTGATCGTCGTCGACGAACTGCCGCGCAACGCCATGGGCAAGGTGCAGAAGAATATTTTGCGCGATATGTATGCGAAGATTTATTCGAAGTAGCAATTCCCGCAAGGGCGCCACCTTCCATGGTCATTGCGAGCGAAGCGAAGCAATCCAGCTTTGGCGCCGCGAACAGAGAAGCTGGATTGCTTCGCTTCGCTCGCAATGACGGTGTAGCCCGGATGGAGCGCAGCGCAATCCGGGACTCCAACCGCGCGGCGAAAATCCCGGAGTTCGCTTCGCTCCGTCCGGGCTACGACGCACGCTCTCTCCCCGTCATTGCGAGGAGCCAACGGCTCGCAATGACGGTGGTAGCCCGCTCATCGCTCCATCAGCCGAGCAGGCTGACGACAAACCGGCCACCGACGATGAACAGATAGGTTCCGAACGCCATTTCCAGCATGCGCTTCGACATCGCATGCGCGGCTTTTACGCCGAGCGGTGCGGTCAACAGGCTGGTCGGCATGACGAGCACGGCGCC